>DASYHR010001143.1:0-12692 GCA_035998385.1 Dyadobacter sp.
AGCCTTTGATGTATAATCTCGACGCACTCACGGGCGCCATGCAGGAGGCTGGCTTTCAAACCAATATCGAAACATCCGGCGTATATCCGTTCACAGGTCATTGGAACTGGGTTTGCTTTTCTCCAAAAAAGTTTAAAACGCCGCATCCGGACATCTACCAGAACGCCAACGAACTCAAAGCGATCATTTACAACAAAAGCGATTTTGATTTCGCGGAAGAACACGCGGCACTTGTAGCACCGGAATGTACACTACTGCTGCAACCGGAATGGAGTAAGCACGAGCAAATGTTGCCTTTGATAATTGACTATATCAAAGACAATCCCAAATGGAAAATGTCGTTACAAACTCACAAGTATATGAATATTCCGTAATGCGCCAATTTCTGCTGAGCCTTCTGTGTGCCGTTTGTCTGACTTTACATGCCAATGCGCAAAACGTACCCGCCAACAAACGCGCACGCGATCACTACGAAAAAGCACAGAAAGCTTGGCAGGCAAGGAACCTCAGTGAGGCGGCGATACAATATGAAAAGGTTGTGGAGCTCGAGCCCGCGCATGCGGAAAGTCATCTCCGGCTTGCTCAGACCTACGAACTGCTTCGCCAACCCATTCTTGTAAAAAAGCACTACACTACCCTTGTAGACTTACAACCCACTGCCACACAATCCGGAACAGCTTACCAATGGCTGGGCAAACATTTTTTTCAGAAGGAAAAATATGATTCGGCACTGGTATATTACGAAAAAGGATTACACTTGTTTCAACCTAAATCCAGTCTGTACCGCCTTACTGAGAAGGCTATTATCTCCTGCCATTTCGCTTTAGAGGCCATCAGGAAACCGCTTGCCGTTAAGAAGCAGTCTTTGGGTGATACGGTTAACTTCCTGCCTTCCCAATACTTCCCGGTTCTGACTGCCGACGGCGAAACACTCATTTTTTCAGGACTAACGCACGAGCGCGACGAAAATATCTATTTTACTACCCGTCAGAAAAAAGGCTGGGATGTGCCGGAAGAAATATCTAAGGCGATCAATACAACCAATAACGAAGGAACCTGCGCGATTTCAGCCGACGGCAGGACGCTTGTTTTTACGGCTTGCAACCGGCCGGACGGCTATGGCAGCTGCGATCTGTATATCACCCACAAGCTGGGAAATGACTGGGGCAACCCTGTTAATATGGGTGAGCCTATCAACAGCAGAGAGTGGGATTCGCAACCTTCTCTGTCGGCCGATGGCCACACGTTGTACTTTGCATCGGATCGCAAAGGCGGACAGGGCAAGAAAGATATATGGATGTCTTCCTTGGATCAAAAAGGAAAATGGAGTGAACCAAAAAATCTGGGTGCGGTCCTGAATACCCCTGATGACGAGAACGCGCCGTTCATTCACGCCAACGGGCAAACGCTTTTCTATGCGTCCAACGGGCTTCCGGGCATGGGAGGTATGGACATTTTTATGTCTCAGCGTATCGACACGTCATGGTCAGACCCTAAAAATCTCGGGTATCCGATTAACACTGTTTCTGAGCAAGTAGGCCTGTCCGTCGCTTCGGACGGAAGTATGGCCTACTATTCCGATGATTTTTCAGAGAATGGTAAAAACCGTGCACTGCTGTATATGTTTGAGCTGCCTGAAAGTCTGCGCCAGGCGATTCTGCCTACCCGTTACGCGAAGGGAAAAGTTTTTGACAAAAAAACGGGTAACCTGCTAGATTCAGAAATTGACCTCTATGATCTGAAATCAAGGGAAAAAGTATCTTCATTTACTTCAGATTCCAAAACCGGAAGTTTCCTGGCGGTTCTCAACAGTGGAAGTGAATATGCTGTCTATGTGTCGAAAAGCAACTATCTGTTCAAAAGTTTGTCTTTTTCCGTAAGCGACTCAACTCCGTCTGTTCAGATTGATATTGCTTTGGAACCAATCGAAAAAAACAAGGCAGAGGTGCTGAACAATATCTTTTTTGCAACAGGCTCTTTTGAATTGGATCAGAAATCGACAGTGGAACTGGATAAGATGACCGATTTTCTGCAAAATAACAAAGCGATCCATATCCAGATTTCCGGACATACCGATGACGTAGGATCAGACAAAGAGAATCTGGAACTGTCGCGTAAAAGGGCTTTGTCGGTACAGCAATATCTGGTCAAATCCGGGATCGAACAGGTTCGTATTTCTTCCCTCGGCTACGGTGAAACCAAACCCGTAGAGCCTAATGACACGGAAAAAGGACGACAGAAAAACAGACGTATAGAATGGAAGATCGAGTAATGAAATTTGCATTCCGCGGTGTTTTTTTGCACTTTTGTCCTTCGGCCTGTGTTGTACTTTATGAGGATTTGATGATGGTCGCTTCAAATATCACACTATGTTGACGACGTTTTCGTCCTCACCCGTTAAATCGATTATCATATTCTAAGTTTGAATAAAAAATGACATCTGAAAAAGTTTCCTGCCTTATAATTGGTTCCGGCCCTGCCGGCTACACCGCTGCTATATATGCGTCCAGAGCGGGGCTAAATCCTGTTTTGTACCAGGGTGCACAGCCTGGAGGTCAATTAACAATTACTACCGAAGTTGACAATTTTCCTGGATATCCTGATGGGGTGACCGGTCCTGAAATGATGATTCAGTTTGAAAACCAGGCGCGTCGTTTCGGTACAGATATTCGGTACGGTATGGTTACCGAAGTTGATTTCACTAGTTATCCGCATAAAGTAATTGTGGATGGCAAGACAGAAATCATCGCGGAATCTGTAATCGTTTCTACAGGTGCTTCGGCGAAATGGCTGGGTATTGAAGGTGAAGAAAGATTGAATGGCCATGGCGTATCTGCGTGTGCTGTTTGTGATGGCTTCTTTTTCCGTGGACAGGATGTAGTCGTTGTAGGTGCAGGCGATACTGCCGCTGAAGAAGCCAGCTATCTTGCCAAGCTTGCACGTAAGGTGTACCTGCTTGTACGCAGAGACGAAATGCGCGCTTCTAAAATCATGCAGAAACGCCTTGAAACTCTTCCAAATGTGGAGATTCTTTGGAACACTGAGACGATCAGACTCAACGGAGAACATGGTTTGGAAAGTGTGGAAGTGAAAAACAATAAAACAGGCGAAGAAACCGTATTAAATGCAACCGGGTTTTTCGTAGCGATTGGCCATAAGCCCAACACTGATATATTCAAAGGTTATCTGAATATGGACGAGACAGGCTATATTAAGACTATCCCGGGAAGTTCCTGCACCAACGTCAAAGGTGTATTTGCCTGCGGAGATGCTCAGGATAACGTGTACCGTCAGGCTGTGACTGCTGCAGGAACCGGCTGTATGGCTGCGTTGGATGCTGAACGTTTCCTGATGGAGCATGAAGTAGAAGTAATGCTTGAAGAAAGTGCTTCATAAAAGAACACTAATTCAGAAATAACCCCGATAATTTTAATTTTTGATCAGGCTACATCTGATTATTTCGATGATGTAGCCTGACTAGTGTATATATCTATGAAAGGAAGGCTTATTGTAAGTTTGCTAATGATGGTGTGTTTGATATCCTGGAACACGCAAGCACAAGAGCGAGGAAAATTTAAGAGAAATCCGAAAATCAACCAGTCAGGAAACAACACTAACGAAGGTCCTACGACAAAGGCTACTCCACAGCCAGAAGATGAATATCAGGTTCAGACATCCGGATTGAAATTTCAGAATCAGTTTGAACCCGTAAAGCCACTTAATCCGGTGGTGAGCGAAGATACTACTACCGTTGACGAAGGAGAGACAGAGGTGGTGGAAGTAGTGGATTCTTTACAGGTCGCTGACGAATGGGTGAAAGCTGCGGAATACTATGTGATCTGGGATGCCAGAGCCATCAATCCCTACGGACTCAGCGCGCTCGAATTTGATGAACCTGTGGAACTCACGATTTACGATGAAAATTCCAACCGCAAATGGAGCAACCCGCTTGACAAAATAAGAACAACGTCGAATTTTTCGTTCAGATGGGGACGCTGGCACAATGGTACCGATCTTGATTTGGACACGGGCGATAGCGTCCGCACTACTTATGATGGTATGGTCAGGATCGTCGCTTACGATGGTAGCGGGTATGGTAAGTTTGTATTGGTACGTCATTACAACGGGCTTGAAACTTTGTATGGCCACATGTCCAGGCAATTGGTTGAATCCGGACAACTTGTAAAAGCAGGTGATGTGTTAGGACTTGGTGGTAACACCGGAAGAAGCACCGGCTCACATTTACATTATGAAAACCGTTACGAAGGGAATCCATTCGATTCCCGCAATATTTTTGACTGGGAAAACAAACAAATCCGTTCGGATAAGTTCATGCTGACCAGCAGTGTATGGAATCACCTCAGAGGTAAATCATCTTATAAAAGTGAGTTTGAATCCGGAGATGCGGTTCCTGTAGCCCAATCCCGCTCCATACTTCACAAAGTGCGTTCCGGCGATACACTTTCTTCCATTGCAGGTCGGTACGGTGTTTCTATCAGCTCCATAGCAAAGAAAAACAGAATTTCTACCCGTTCAACTTTACGTTTGGGTCAGAAACTTCGCATCAAATAACCTTCATCATGATGAAACTAGATATACTTGCCATCACCGCACATCCCGATGATGTAGAACTGTGTTGTGCCGGTACGCTGCTTGTACAGATGGCTCTTGGCAAAAAAGTAGGTATTGTGGACCTGACCAGAGGAGAGCTGGGAACCAGGGGAACTCCTGAGGGACGAATTCAGGAGGGCGCCGAAGCAGCACGGATTCTGGGAGTAGATGTTCGCGAAAATGTCGGACTGGCAGACGGTTTCTTCCAGAATGACGAAGCACATCAGAAAAGGATAATTCCCTATATCAGAAAATACCAGCCGGATATTGTTATCACCAATGCTATTGACGACCGCCACCCCGACCACGGGAAAGGTGCCAGACTGGTGGCGGATGCCTGCTTTTATTCAGGTTTGAGGATGATTGAGACGCTGGATGAAAACGGTGTACCGCAGGAGGCATGGAGACCCAAAAATGTCTTCCATGCGATTCAGGACAGATATATCAATCCCGATTTTATCGTAGATATTTCTGCCGTTCATGATCAGAAAATTGAGGCAGTGAGAGCGTTTAAAAGCCAGTTTTTTAATACTTTTTATAACGAAAACTCTACCGAACCTCAAAGCTACATTTCGTCTCCGGAGTTTCTCAATTTCATTATTGCAAGGGCTCAGGAAATGGGACATGCGATAGGCGCTCAATTTGGTGAGGGTTTTACATCTTACAAAAAACTAGGTGTCAAAGACCTTTCTGTTTTCTCATAGAACTTACTTATCCGGATCATTTGTTGTTAAAATAGTACCAAAGGTTTCAACTTTCACCCGGAGCTTGTCGTATATAAAGACAGACTAAAATCACAACAACATGAGACAAAAGATAGCGGTATTGCTTTGCGGACTCTCGGCCATGTTTCTGGTCAACTGCTACGGGCAAAACTCAGAAAAGACGCAGCCCAGCCAAAAAAACACAGCCTATTCCAGAACGGACAGTTCGCCTGTCAAGGTATCTGATAAAGAGTGGGAAAAGATTCTTTCTCCTGAGGTATACAAGGTGGCGAGACTGAAAGGAACTGAACGACCTTTCACCAGCGAATACGAGCACTCCAAGGAAGTAGGAACATTTTACTGTGCAGTATGCGGAAACGCCTTATTCCGAAGTAATGCCAAGTATGAAAGTGGTTGCGGATGGCCCAGCTTCTTTGAACCAATCAGTAAAAAATCAATTCTTGAAGCTGCAGACAATAGCCTTGGAATGCGCAGAGTAGAAGTAATGTGTGGAAGATGTAAATCACACCTGGGACACGTATTTGAAGATGGCCCCCCTCCCACGGGCTTACGCTATTGTATAAACGGCGTGGTATTGGATTTCGAGAAAGCACAGGCTGCTAATAAAAAATACAATTCTAAGAAATAAGTCAACTCATTGTACGAATCCCGCTTCCATCAGGTTGCGGGATTTTTTTTTCCGGCTGCACAGTAAATCGCCAAACATCGACAATCAGTTACAATTTATACTTATTCTATATTAGCAGAAATTCGACTCCCCGTCTCCTCAAATTTCTATATTTGTAACCGTTACGTAAACAACCTCAACCCTTTATGAAAAAAACCTTCAAGATCCTGGGCTATCTATGCCTTGGCCTCATTGCAGTTGCAACTGCCTCCGGAGTATATGTTAAAACGATGCTTCCGAATGTCGGAGATGCTCCTCAACTTACGGTTGATCCCACACCAGCCCGAATTGCCAGAGGTGAATACCTCGCCAACCATGTCACAGTCTGTATGGATTGCCACAGTACACGCGCTACTGACCGCTACTCTGGTCCACTGGTTCACGGCAACTTTGGCGGAGGCGGAGAACGCTTCGGTCCGGAAATGGGATTCCCGGGTGTATTTTACTCCAGAAACATCACGCCTTTCGGGATAGGTGACTGGACGGATGGTGAGCTTTTCCGCGCTATTACCACCGGTGTAACCAAAGAAGGTGAAGCATTATTCCCGGTAATGCCGTACCACAACTATGGTCAGATGGATCCTGAAGATATCTACAGCATCATCGCCTATGTAAGAACATTAAAACCTGTTGAAAATACCTTGCCGTCAAGAGAACCGGATTTCCCGGTCAGCGTCATTCTTAACACGATGCCAACCAAAGCAAATCCTGGTAAACGACCTTCAGATGATGATATACTTGCCCGTGGCAAATACATTACTTCCGCAGCGGCCTGCGTAGAATGCCATAGCAAAGTTGACAAAGGCAGCAAAATAGCTGGTACAGAGTATGGCGGCGGGATGGAGTTCTCTATGCCAGCCGGTGTGGTACGATCTCCGAACATCACCGGCGACAAAGCGACGGGAATAGGCAATTGGTCAGAGCAGGAATTCATCAAACGATTTAAAATGTACGTTGATTCAAGCTATGTACCACATCCCGTCGGTCCGAAAGACATGAATACTCCTATGCCGTGGACTATGTACGGCCATATGGAGGAACAAGACTTGAAAGCAATTTTCGCTTACCTGCAAAGTCTGGAGCCGATCAGCCACAAAGTGGAGCGATTCACACCTGCGTTGTAAGCATTGTTGGCCGGGGTTCAGCAAAACCTAACACCTGAATCATTCTGCTGAATTCCGGCTGATAATCCGCGTGGATTTCGACTTTTTCACCTGTAACGGGATGTTTGAAAGAAAGATAACACGCATGCAAAAGCATGGCGTTCATTGAAAAAGTATCCAGAAAGTACTTATTCTGCTTGTTACATCCGTGCGGTCTGTCGCCAATAATAGGATGAAAAATATGCGCCATATGCTTACGTAGCTGATGCATACGTCCCGTTTCGGGATACAATTCTACCAACGAATAGCGTGATGTCGGATGTTTACCAACTGAAAAAGGCATTTCAACTCTTTGCAGCGTTCTGAGCTTTGTGTAAGCTTCCTGAACAACGCCGTCGTCCCGTTTCAAAGGATAGTCGATCTCGACTTCATCCGGTGTGTAGCCTCTCACAACCGCCTGGTAATGTTTGGTTACTTCGCCATCCATAAACTGCTTTTGCATCACGCCATTCAACTCTTCCTGTAGTGCAAAAAGGAGGACGCCACTTGTCTTTCGATCAAGCCTGTGCAACGGATAAACCCTCTTTCCAATCTGATCTCTGAGCAGCTGCATAGCAAAAACGTCCGCGTCTGCTGCTATAAAACTTTTGTGCACAAGCAAACCGTGTGGTTTATTGATGGCGATCAGGAAGTCGTCCTGAAAAACAATATCAAGCGGAGTAAAGGAAGACAAAATGAGAGTGAATCGTAAAGTATTACTGTGTTACTAGATTTTTTTCGTGTATCTGATTCTGAACCTGATAATTGCCCATAAAACGAGGTACAATATTCCGATCAGCATTCCGATTTCCAGGGCGAAAACCCATGCTGTACGATCCAGCAAACTTTCAATCATATTCTGAAAAATCAACCTTGGTTCATGAATAATATCCCAACTATTCATCCGTCTCACACGCCCAAGGTACACTCCGAAACCTGCAAGGGGTAAACTTAGAAAGAAAAAGGTGGTGCTTAACCTGCGGGTAAATACCTGACGCCAGGCCTGATGGATCCAGTAAAGCGAGACCAGCCCGTTAAAAAGACTCACTTCAGCATAAAAGAAAAGCATGATCGTGTCATGCCAGGTAAGATCCCTCTCATAATCGACCGTAAGATGCGCCAGATCCGTAACCATATATGGTGCATTCGGAAAAAATGCCAGCCAAAATAAACTGATCAGGATCAATGTAAACGGTATATAGCCGTATCGTTTGGTGAGATTATTGGCGATGAATGCCGCAATCAGAGGAATCCAGCTGAGGAAAAGATTCCAGTCCATCGAAAAATCGACCGGAGAGTTAAAATAAATACGGATCAGGTGAAAGAAAACTGCAACCAGACTTAACAGTACCAACAGCAAAAGCGAAAATAATCCTTCCATAGAAACGATAGGTGGATTGGATACAGTAAACCTATAATTTCTTATCCATTCAATAAGTCGATCAATAACCATTCAGTCAAATTTTCATCACGTTATACCACCAGTCAGCAAATGAAAAGTAAAAAGACCACATTACCTTCAAATCATATCTATTGTTAAAATAAACATGGTAATAATGATATTCCCCCCTTTACTCCTACATGCTCTACAAGCTAACAAACAACTGACGGCAATAGTTATGCCTGAACCGGATTCTTCGGCCCTTTATTATTAGGTTTACGTCTTTTCTTTCTGAACTCCTTACCTGCGCCATCAGTATTCTTCGGACCATCAGGACGTGACCTTCCGTTAGACGGGCGGCTTCTTCTGGCTTCGAATACAGGTGCATCGCCAAGTCCCAGTTCTGCTGTGATGGAGCGCTTTTCCAACTCCTTTTCGAACAGCCTTTCAATTTTCAACACATATTTCTGATCCTGCTCATTGATGAACGTGATCGCTATACCTTTGGACTCAGCACGAGCCGTTCGCCCGATACGGTGTACATAATCTTCAGGATCCCTCGGCACGTCGTAATTCACAACGTGGCTCAGGTTATCAATATCAATTCCTCTCGACAACACGTCGGTTGCGACAAGAATAGGAAATTTTCTGTTTTTAAAATCTCTCAGAACAACTTCTCTTTCCGCCTGGTCAGAGTCTGAAGAAATACCGAATGCACCCACCTTCAGTTTTCTCAAAGCGCGTACGATCGGATCAACTGTGGACTTGCGCGAGGTAAATAACACCATACTGATGTTTTCCACGCCCGTCAGCAAATGTGTCAGCAAGGAAAGTTTTTGCTCGTCCTTTGCCATATAAAACTGCTGGTCTATACGATCAGCAGGCCGCGACACCGCCAGCCGTACTTCCTGAGGATTGTGCAGAATACGTTTAGCCAGCTCCCCGATTTTTGAAGGCATCGTCGCAGAGAACATCAGCGTCTGTCTTTTGGCAGGCAAGAAGCTCATGATTTTCAGGATGTCAGCAAGGAAACCCATATCCAGCATACGATCCGCTTCATCAAGCACGAGATGTTTGATGCCTTTGAAGTTAACATAACCCAATTGCAAATGTGCGATGAGTCGTCCGGGAGTTGCAATGATGATGTCTGCACCTTGCGTCAGCGCTTTCTTTTGCTGATCCCATTCAGGACCTTTATTTCCTCCGTATACCGCAATACTGGTTGCTCCCACGAAATAACCCAACCCTTGTATTTGCTGGTCAATTTGCACAGCAAGTTCGCGTGTCGGGACCAATATCAGTGCGGCAGTATCCGTGTTGGATTCATGCGCAACCTTGTCAAGAATTGGAATAAGATATGCGGCTGTCTTACCGGTACCCGTTTGAGCACAGGCTAAAAGATCAGCTCCGGAAAGAATATGTGGTATGGCTTGCTCCTGAATTGGAGTAGCGAGCTGGTAGTTCATAGAGTCCACGGCATTGAGAACGTCCTCGTGGAGATCAAATTCGTTAAAGTTCAAAGTTCAGCTTTTAAATAACTCATAAACAGAAGTTTCTGATATGAATTGTTGATTGTAAATAAGAGCTGACTTTAAGCTTTCCCAGTCAGCAAACCGCTTGATTCTGAACAAATGTAAGCAATTTATCTTACAAACGGAAGCCGGGCATGGATGGGCTGTGGCAATGTCTTGGTCATCAAAGTAAGTGACTGTTTGTAACAAATCACTTACTTATACTACCTCCATAAGATCCTGCGCCTCTTCAGGCGTGTATAATCTGGATTTAGTGACAAAACGGATTCCCAAAGGAATTTCCAGCGAAAAACTTGAACCACGTCCGGGTGTAACATCAATAGTGAGCTGCGTATGTTGCCAGTACTCAAACTGATCGCGACTCATAAAAAAATCACAGCCCGCAATCTGCCCAAGCAGTACGTCACTATCTCCTGTCCGGAACTCTCCTTTTTCAAAACACATGGGCTGGGAGCCGTCGCAGCAGCCACCACTCTGGTGAAACATCAGTTCGCCAAACCTTTCTCTGAGCTGATTCACAATAGCTTCAGCCCCGGGAGTAATCAATACTCTGGAAGTCATAATAAGTTGATTTTGAAAAGAGAAACAGATCTTTGCGAGACGGCCAATCCCCTTACCTTTAGACAGAAACGAGGTTCCGCATCAGGCTACCGCTTGGGTTGCGTATGCCTTTTTTTACAGGTAAGGGGCTATCATTGGCCGCAAATCATTCTACTAAATTATCAAAAGAATCCGAGTTTATTCTTATCGTAAGAAATAAGCATGTTTTTTGTCTGACGGTAGTAACCCAGCATCATCTTATGGTTTTCACGTCCGAACCCGGATTTTTTATATCCGCCGAACGGTGCGTGCGCAGGATATGCATGGTAGTTGTTTACCCAAACCCGACCTGCCTGAATTGCTCGTGGTACCTGATAAATTTCATGTGCGTCGCGCGTCCAGACACCCGCTCCCAGACCATAAAGCGTATCATTGGCAATACTAATAGCTTCTTCAGTTGTTTTGAAAGTAGTCACACACACCACCGGTCCGAAGATTTCTTCCTGAAAAATCCTCATTTTATTGTGGCCTTTGAAAATCGTAGGCTGAATGTAATATCCTCCCGAAATACCATTTTCAAATTTCTGCGCATCTCCGCCTGCCAGCACTTCAGCTCCCTCCTCTTTTCCTATTTGCAGGTACGATAGAATTTTTTCGTACTGATCATTCGACGCCTGTGCGCCCATCATTGTCGTGCCATCAAGCGGATGTCCCATTTTGATTGCTTTCGTACGTTCAATGACCCGGCTCATGAATTTGTCATAAATGCTTTCATGAACCAGAATTCTCGACGGACAGGTACAAACCTCGCCCTGATTCAGTGCAAATAATACGGCTCCCTCAATGGCTTTGTCAAAATAGGCATCGTCTTCGTCGGCCACAGAAGGAAAGAATATATTCGGAGATTTGCCTCCCAATTCCATCGTAACGGGAATCAGATTTTCTGAAGCATATTGCATGATCAGTCGGCCCGTGGTAGTTTCTCCTGTAAATGCGACTTTAGCAACCCTCGGCGAAGACGCCAGTGGTTTTCCTGCTTCCACACCAAAACCTGTTACCACGTTCAGGACGCCCGCTGGTAATATGTCTCCGATCAACTCCATTAAAACCATGATCGACGTCGGCGTTTGTTCAGCCGGCTTCACCACCACACAACACCCCGCAGCGAGGGCAGGTGCTATTTTCCAGGTAGCCATCAACAACGGGAAGTTCCATGGAATGATCTGGGCGACCACACCAAGTGGTTCATGTATGTTGATGCAAACCGTATTTTCATCATGCTCCGAAACGCTGCCTTCTTCCGCCCGGATTACACCGGCAAAGTACCTGAAATGGTCTACGCAAAGCGGCAAATCTGCCGCGCGTGTTTCTCTGATCGCCTTTCCGTTATCTATGGTTTCCACTATTGCGAGGTATTCCAGATTGTCCTCAATCACCTGCGCAATTTTCAACAACAAGTTACTTCGGGACGTAGCCGATGACTTACTCCACGAAGGAAACGCGGCATGTGCAGCGTCTAATGCAGCTTCTATATCTTCTTTGGTTGAACGAGCCGCATGTGTGAACACCTGTCCGTCAATTGGAGAAACATTTTCAAAGTATTCACCCTTCACAGGCGCTATAAACTGACCGTTGATATAGTTGCCATAGCGTTCTTTAAAAGCAGGACGTTTGGCCAGATTCTCGTTTGCATGTACTTCTGATTTTGGGCTTTGGGTCGTCGTATCCATAATTAAAAAAGTATTTTTAAATGAATTATTGATACAAATCTACCTCGATCAGGCGTTAGTGAATGGTACGATCATTCCAGATTGTAGCATAATTATCTCATTATTTAAGAAAATATTTACATTTGCAAACCAATCCCCTAACTTCCCTGAACTGAATCAATTAAGACTACACGAAAATCGTATTGATCAACGAAAACACGAAAAACTTTAACCCGGCTGCATACATGTCAACAGGATATAAGCTTAATCAAATAGCTATTTCGGAAGAAAAATCGATGAAGACATTGGTAGAAAACCGCAGGGCTTTTACGTTGGAAAACTGCGAGCTGAATGTTTTTGAAACCCTGCAAACCTCGATGCTGGT
>DASYHR010001150.1:0-3079 GCA_035998385.1 Dyadobacter sp.
ATGATAGTGGCAGTTATTCATGCCGGATTTCCGGATGATTGCTTCAATTTCTTTCATCACCAACTGCCCGGCCCACATACCGGATGACAGTGTAAGGGCAGCCGGAGCGTGCGCGAAATCGGCAAGCTCCTCTTCAACTTCCGTATAGATGTTTAGCTGCAGGCTGTTATTTCGCGAGCTTCCGTAATGGCTCCCAAGTATGAAAAAACCCTCAGTAAGATACTTACGAAGCTCTTCGTTGTGCGCCATTCCCAGATAATCGGTCCCGCTAAACCATAGCAATTCTCTTCCGTCCTCTAGAGCTACAGTTCGTCCGGGGAGAATGTCAGTTTTAAAAATCTCCATATTGTCGGGATAGTCGTCGTTTCTGAGAAACTCTTAAAGAAGAGCTGCGCCGGTTCCTGCTGCGTTACTGTAAATTACTTTTCCAAAATCAAAAGTCACTCCGGAAGCAGGATCATTGCCGATAAGCAGTGAGCCATCCATATCAACATAATCAAGCAAGGGAAGTAAATGTGCAATAGCGGAAATACCAACACTGGATTCGGTCATACAGCCTATCATTGTTTTCATTTCCAATGCTTTAGCCTTCTGAATCATTCTCAGGGCAGGAGTCAGCCCGCCACATTTTGTTAGTTTGATATTGACACCGTGGAATAGTCCCTTACACTTAGAAACGTCGCTTTCGGTGATGCAACTCTCGTCAGCTATGATCGGCAGAATACTTTGCTGATACACATGTTTCATTCCCTCGGTGTCATCAGCTGGTAGAGGTTGTTCAATAAATTCAACACCGAGGCTCTTTAATACCGGAGCATTACGAATTGTTTCAGCAGCGCTCCAGGCGCAATTGGCATCTACCCGAAAGATAGCATCCGTATGTTTTCTCAGCTCCTGAACTATACGAAGGTCTTCGTGTGTGCCCAGTTTTATCTTATATATGGGCCATGGGAGCTCCTTCATTTTCGATACCATTTTTTCAACTGTATCGATGCCAATTGTAAAATTGGTTCTTGTATTTTGAACTGTAGTAAGTCCCCAGTGTTCATATAATTTTTGGTTTTCCTTTTTGGCGAACAAATCGTGGGCTGCTTCATCAAGTGCGCATTGCGCAAACGGATTGTCTTTCAATAAAGGATGTGTTAGCTCCCAAAGTTGTTCTGCACTGCTGTAATCTGAGGACTCTATGATCGGACGCACAGCATGTAAAGCTGACGACATGTTTTCGATTGTAATGCCGTAATAGGGATTGGAAGTTGCTTCACCCAGTCCGGATCGTGTTCCGTCACTGAGTTGCACAATCAATGTGGGTTGCACATCACGCGAGTCATGTGCGATTGTGAAGGTGTGTTTGAGCTGAAGGTCAAATTGGTGCAGTGTGAGTTTCATATATTCAAAGTGTGTGTTATTTAATCAGCTAATTACGCATATCAAGACCCCAGGAGAGCTTGCTGCGTAAGGTATTTAGAAAACTATCATCCAACATCTTGATGAGCCTGGCTCTGAAGTTGGCTTTTCTTATTGTCAATTGCGTGTTCTCATCTACAATGCGCGACCGTGCATCCAGCGAGATCAGAAAGTTGTTGCTCCTGCTCTTCACTTCCAGTCGCAATACAGCGGTATCTTCGACAACGAGCGGTCGCACGTTCAGGTTGTGCGGGCTGATCGGTGTAACAATAAAGTTCTGAGAATGCGGGACCAGAACAGGGCCGCCGCAGCTAAGTGAGTAGCCGGTTGATCCTGTAGGTGTTGAGATAATCAATCCGTCAGCCCAATAGGAATTCAGAAATTCGTCATTGAGATAGGTATGGACCGTGATCATTGAGGATGTGTCGGTTTTGGTAATGGTAAAATCATTCAACCCAAAATTAACTCCATCAAAAAGATCAGCATTGTCAATAGCTACGAGCGTCCGTTCATCTATACGGTATTGACCATTGTCGAGCGCTGTGATCATATCTGAAATGCGCTCAGGTGGTACGGTGGCAAGGAAACCGAGTCGTCCTACATTGATACCAATGGCTGGTATTTCTGTGGCACCCACATGCGAAATCGTTTCCAGCAGTGTTCCGTCACCTCCCATGCTTACAACGAGTTTGGTCCCGTCGAGATCTTCCGGTTTTTCGTATACCAAAGACGTTTGGTGGCTTATTTCCTGCTGGTCAAGAAACGTACGAAATGTCGGGGATAAGCTTACGTCTATTTCACGTTTTGCCAATTCATTGAACATGTTTTCGATGAAAGGGCGTGCGGACTCATTAAAGTTACGTCCGTGAATGGCTATCTTCATGGAAGAAATGGTAGATCATGGTTTTGACCGAAAGATACGCGACAATTGCACCGATTCAAATATGCGATACTATTTAGTCTGAATGGACTAGGTAGCAAGATAACGAAGCAGCATATCCAATCTTTCCTGATCGAGTGTTTCGATGGGATCATTGGCGTGCGCTTCGAGTATATCATAGCCAAACCGCTCCAATGTTGCTATGATAGGCGTAATGTGAGTCCGGTTCAGTTTAAGCGTAAGCCTTGATTCCTGAAGCGGATGTGAAGATTCAGAAGATGAATAGTAGCTACTCAGGATTTTTGTGCCGTTGGACTCAATCAAACGGCTGATTTCCGCCAATGAGTAATCCCGTTCAGCCACTCTGAGCACCAACACGGCGCCTTTCTCCTGTACGCCCAATTCATTGACAAACTGCTCTACAAGATCGTTGAGAAGGATACTTCCTGTAAGCGCTTTACCATCATGAACGACCGGTATGATGGTAAGTCCGAACTCATTGACAAGCCTAAGCAGCTCGTAAGGGTGCTGGTCTTCCAACGCATAAATGTCTTCATGCTGGATAATGACGCGTGAAAGCGTTTCACTTGTATCATGAATATCAAAAAGGATATCTTGAGAAACAATTCCTTTATAGATACCGGATTCCAAAACCACAAGCTGACTGGTACGGAATTCATCCATCCAATCCAAAGCCGTGCTTACCTGATCGGTAAGTTTCAGGGCGGGGATCATCGGATTTATCAGCGTAGTTGCCAGCATATTACTAGTGTAGTTTGTCGAATGTATCAA
>DASYHR010001168.1:0-4880 GCA_035998385.1 Dyadobacter sp.
ATGACAGTCAGTTATGAGATGATTAAATCCGTTTACGTCGGAGAGATCAAAAGTGACAGTTCCGTTACGGGTGAATGGCAGCAAAACGGAATGAAGTTCCCGTTGGATTTTATTAAACAAACCGCGGAAAAAGCAGGCCCCGCCCGGCCTCAGACTCCTAAAGCACCTTTTCCATATACTGAAAAAAAGGTCAGATTTGACAATACAAAAGCAAACGTAACGCTGGAAGGCACATTGACAATACCTGAAGGAAACGGCACTTTTCCGGCGGTTGTGTTGGTAAGCGGTTCGGGTCCGCAAAACCGGGATTCCGAATTGTTTGGTCACAAACCTTTTGCTGTGCTTGCGGATCACCTGAGTCTGCAAGGAATTGCCGTTTTGAGGTATGATGACCGCGGTGTGGCTGCATCCACCGGCGATTTCGGAAAAGCGACTACCTTTGATTTTGCTGAAGATGCAGTGGCAGCTCTGGACTATTTGAAAACAGAGCAAAAAATCAACCTGAAAAAAATCGGATTGATCGGGCACAGCGAAGGTGGATTGATAGGGCCTGTTGTCGCATCAGGCAGGAACCGTCCGGATTTTCTGGTATTGCTGGCAGCTCCTGCCATGGACATTGACGAGCTGATGCTGGAACAGGCAAGGCTAACGAGCGCAGCGGCCGGTGCTCCGGCAGACATGGTGAAACTACAGGTGGAAACCAACGCCAGGGCTTTTGAATTGATGAAAGGTGGTGCAATGAATGATAGCACTATGCGAAAAATAGAAGATGTTTTTGCAGGGCAAATTACAGTACTCGCAAAAGGGACTTTGGATGAAGACAATATAAAGAAACAGGCGCAACAGCTGATCCGACAACTGGTTACACCCTGGTTTATATCTTTTATAAACCTTAAACCAAAGGAATACCTGACCAAAATTACCGGTCCGGTGCTGGCGCTGAACGGCAGCAAAGATTTACAGGTCCCTCCGAAACAAAATCTGGAGGCGATTCGGGAGGTATTGGGGAAAAACAAAAAGGTAGAACTGACTGCGCAGGAATTGCCTGGTCTCAACCACCTTTTCCAAACAGCCAATACAGGTGCGACATCTGAATACGGTGAGATCGAAGAAACGTTTTCGCCTGCAGCGCTAAAAATTATTTCGGACTGGATTTTACTAAGATAGTTCTATCACCCCATCAGCTTTATGTTGTTCGTCGCATTTGCATTATCATTCATTTTCTTTTCGCTGGGCTTTGTGGTCACCCCAAACAATGCGAAATATATTTTGTCGGGTTACAATACCATGACAGAAGCAGAACGTGCTAAAATTGACATTGTCACCTACCTCAAGTTTTTTAAACGCTTCCATATCGTTATGGGTCTGTCGCTGTTTGCAGGAACCGTACTTTTGAGTCTGATCAATAACAATTGGGCAAGTATGTTTATGACGACATTCCCCCTTGCCGCATATGCCTGGATGATCCTGAAGGGTGGTGCCATGTATCCTGTATCAAAGGGTAAAAGATTGTTCTCATCTGTGGTAGCAGCCCTGCTGGTTGGAATAGCTGCAGTTATACTGATCACAGAATTTCAGGATTTTAAAAGCAGCGATCTTGTGCTGACAGACAACGAATTGACAATAAACGGATCTTATGGTCTGTCACTAAAAAAGGAAGAAATACTTCAGAATGTGATTGTAGATCAACTACCAGAAACAGGTTTTTTGTTACAAAAGGTAAACGGCTTTGCCGCCGGGGATTATGCCAAGGGCCGTTTTAAACTCAAAGATAAGCGCGTCGTATGGCTGTTCGTAAACCGGAAAATTACACCATTGTTACATTTATCAACATCAAAGGGTGATGTGTATTACAATGCGGATGAGCTGGATATCAGAGAAATAAACGCGAAAATCAGTCAATGGAGAGGAATTTGAAAGTAATATACCGCGATATGTTGTTTGATCGGTTGGTTCTGGTGCTGCTTCTGTGGCTGGGTTTATCTTTGTCGGGTTTTAGTCAGAAAATAATTCAGGTTACGGAAGCCAAACAGGCAGTGGCTGTGGATAAAGATTACTTCTATGTAATCAATAATAGTACAATTCAGAAGTACACCAAAAGTGACGGCAAGCTGGTGAAATCTTGGGACGGTTCTGCGGAGGGTATCAAACACCTGAACAGCGGTGTGGTGATCAAAGGGAAATTGTATTGCGCCAATTCCAACTATCCGGAAATTCCGATGGCAAGTTCTGTGGAGATTTTTGATGTGAAAACACTTCAGCATATCGGTAATCATAGTTTTGGTATCAACAACCATGGTTCATTGACCTGGATTGACCAGAAGGATGGATTCTGGTATATCGGCTTCGCGCATTATGGCGGCAAGGAAGCCAGTGAGGGAAGGGACGTACGCTGGACTTCACTTGCCAGATATTCAAAAGATTGGAAGGAAGTAGAATCCTGGGTTTTTCCCGAAAATATGATTGCATTATTTACACCAAAGAGTAATTCAGGCGGAGCTTTCGGTAAAGATGGATTGCTCTATTTGACTGGCCACGACCGGCCGGAGCTCTATGTAATGCGTATCCCGATTCAGGGTTATACATTGGAGCATATCAAAACGATTACGGTTGCAATTCACGGTCAGGGAATTGCTATTGACCGGTCGGTGAAAGACAAACTTGTAGTTTTTGGCATTAACCGTGCGGAGCGTACGGTAGTGGTGGAGGCTATTAAATAGCCCCGGGCTAAGAACCCGGGGCTACAATGTGTTATGCTGTCTGAGAAACTATGATATGTTCTTTTACTGCATCTTCAAAACCTGGAAGTAAGGTCAGATCCGCACCCCAAAGTTCAGCGTCCGATAAAACCTGGTGTGCGAGATCAAGCGGAGAAGCTGCGTTTTTCCATTTTTCATCGAAGTAAGCAGCCGAGTCGCAACGGATGGAGTACAGCTCCCCGTTTCTTTCACCATAAAATCCTCCGTCTTTGTGCAACATCGGCTTCATGAATTGCAAGAATGCAGCAAAACCTTTGGCAAATTGTTCCGGAGCGGTATTTGAATTTTTGTAATGATTCAAAAGCGTCGGGACATTCCGCATCTTCATCTTGGCCGTGTACTGAACAGTGATGTCGATCAGCTTATGTCGGATAAAAGGGTTACGGAAACGATCCAGAACCTTGCCTCCGAAGTCCTCAGCCACGCTCAGCTCGAGTTCATAAGGGATCGCAGGTGCCAGTTCTTTTAACATGACATCTGAAATGTAAGAAGCCGTTTCCGGGTTTTCCATCGCTTCACGTACTGTATTTTCGCCATGCAGATAGCATAAGCCTGATGCTAATGTATGTGTCCCGTTCAACAGGCGCAGTTTAAGTTCTCTGAAAAGATCGATGTTGGGAGCGATCACAACACCTTTGTCTGCCGGAGCAAAGGACAGTACAGATGCTACCTTCTCGTCTCCTTCAATTGCCCAAAGGCTATATACTTCCGAAACAATCAGCAAATCGTCTCTGAATCCATGTTTTTCTGAAAGTTCGGCAATTGTAGAGACATCAGGTTTTCCTGGTACAATACGATCCACCAGTGAATTGCAGAAATGGTTGTTGAATTCCAGCCATTCGGTAAAGGCTTTGCCTAAATTGTGGCGCTCAGCCTGTTCAAGAACGATCTCACGAAGTTTAGTGCCGTTTCCCACGATCAATTCTGTAGGTACAATCACCATTCCAGACTCTGCGGATCCGCTGAACGTTTTGTAGCGCTCGTAAAGGTAGGCAGTCAGTTTACCAGGGAATGATTTCGGAGGAGATGCAAGTAAATCGTCGTCTACCAGCTGAATTCCCACCTCTGTAGTATTGGAAATGGCTATTTTAATATCCGGATTTCTGGCGCATTCAAGGATTTGCTCCCAGCTATCAGCAGCAGCCAGCGTGCGGCTGATGGCGGTATTGATAACGATCTCGTCTACCTGTTCTCCATCCTCAATTCCGCGGATGCTGTGTGAGAATACATTTTTCTGCTCAGAAAAAGCATCCGTTCCTCCCGTGTTGGTTGACTTTACGACCACGATCCGACCGTTAAAGATCCCTTGCTGATTGGCCTTATTAACGAAAAAATCAGGTAGGCCACGAAGTAGTACGCCTGTTCCGAATTGTATGATCCTTTCGGGTAAAGCAAGAAGTTGTGTATGGCCCGGCAATAAGTCAGGGCGTTGATCCAGAAGTTCCGGAGATAGTTGTGGTAGAGACATTTGAAGGTATTTCTTGTTTAACAATAATGACGTAAATTTTTTGAGATAACCCTTAAACCAGATGAGCCGCGGGATGAATATAGATGATGTGAAATCCAATCAGGAAAGCAAATCCTGTCAGTGACGCATAGTTGATAGAAATCCTCATCACCAAATAAATCAAAAAGTGCCGTAGGTACGCAACTTTGCATAACCTACGGCACTTGAAAATATTGTGAATCGGGTCAAAATTTACAGAACCTGAACCGCCATTCCGCTTTCTTCTTTTTCTGATTTTTCTTCAGGAAAAACAAACTGTATCGGATTGTTCACTTTTTCTGGTAGAAGGGCAATTGCCAGAACTTCATCAATCTGATCTACATAGTGGAATGAAAGATCTTTGATATAATTCTTTGGTACTTCTTCAACGTCTTTGCGGTTTTTTACACAAAGAATAATTTCTTTCACACCGGCACGGCGCGCCGCCAGAATTTTCTCCTTCACACCTCCTACGGGAAGAACTTTACCTCTCAGCGTAATTTCTCCTGTCATCGCTATATATGGCTTCACACGTCTTTGTGTAAAGATGGATGCCATAGAGGTCACCATCGTCACCCCGGCAGACGGCCCGTCCTTAGGAACAGCACCAGCCGGAACGTGTACGTGCAGGTCAT
>DASYHR010000232.1:0-2358 GCA_035998385.1 Dyadobacter sp.
ACGAGCTGGCGATCAGTAAGTAAGCCACCTGCGGCAGGGGTTTACCCTTGCGGCCTTGACATGATTGAAACACATTTGCCACCATTCTGACAAGATCTTCACACCCATCGTTCTGATATTTTTATACTTTTGCCGGTAAAACCTGTTATCGGATGAAAATTGTTACTGCGGTCATATGTATGACTTTTTGGGCCCATTTCGCTCTTGGGCAAGGATTTACAGACAATAGTAAACCATTTGTACTTGGACGGGTGGAGTCTCTCAAATCCACCCAATTATCAGAAGAAAGAGTTCTGAATATTTACCTGCCGGAAGGGTACAACCCGAAAGATACTGTCACATATCCGGTTGTGTATCTGCTCGACGGCTCAGCGGATGAAGATTTTATACATGTCACAGGTCTTTATCAGTTTAATAATTTCGCCTGGATTGACAGGGTTCCCAAGTCTATCATTGTGGGTATAGCCAATGTTGATAGAAAGCGGGATTTTACCTTTCCCACCACAGTAGAAGGGGAGAAGAAAAAAATGCCGACCAGCGGTCATTCAGACAACTTTATTCGTTTTCTTGAATTCGAACTACAACCATATATTCAGAATAGGTATAAAACAAACACCTCAAAAACGATCATCGGACAATCATTGGCCGGCTTGCTTGCGACGGAAATCCTGCTGAACAAGCCTGCTTTGTTTGATAAATACATCATCATCAGCCCAAGTTTGTGGTGGGATAATGGCTCTTTATTTAAAGTAAATCTTCAAGAGTTACGCAATAAAACGGATGTGTATATTGGGGTAGGTAAAGAGGGACTGGCTCCCAGTGCTGAGCCGCATGTGATGGAGGTGGATGCCAACTTACTTGTTGAAAAATTAAAACGAAGTAAAGCTGCGTTATTACAGGTGCATTTCGACTATTTGCCAGCTGAAGATCATGCGACGGTCACACACCAGGCGGTATTCAATGCGCTCCGTATTTTATATCCTGCAAAATAATTCCGTCATGTAATAAACCTGGGCAGAAGCGTACTGCCCAGGCTTATTATTTGCTTATTGTCTGTCAATCCGGTACAAACGTCCCTGATCGGTTACTGCGTAAAGTGCTCCGTCGCTACCTTGAGTAATGTCACGGAAACGCTGCGATTCGCCGGCCAAAAGTCTCTCTTCTGCCACAATTTTGTTGTCTTCGATCACAAGCCTGGCAATATGTTGCCCGCTTAGTGCACCTACAAAAAGGTTATTGGTCCACTCCGGAACGCGGTTGCCGGTGTAGAATGTCATTCCGCTTGGTGAGATCACCGGATCCCAGTAATACGCAGGCTGCTGCATTCCGTTCTGCTGTTGAATACCGCCGCCGATGGTTGCTCCACTGTATTCAACCCCGTAAGTGATTACAGGCCAGCCGTAGTTTGAGCCTGCTTCAATTCTATTAATTTCATCTCCACCTCTTGGACCGTGCTCGCTTTCCCATAAATCACCAGTTACCGGATGAATAGCCAGACCCTGCGGATTTCGGAAACCATAAGCATAAATTTCAGCCCTTGCATTGGTTTGCGCGGCAAATGGACTGCCCTCAACAGGTGCACCATCTTTGGTAATTCTCAGGATTTTACCCGGTGCAGCATTCAGCGACTGCGCCTGCGTGCGGACGGCAGCGTCTGAGCGTTCACCTGTGCTGATCAGCAAGTTGCCTGACTGGTCAAATACGATCCGGCCGCCATAGTGTAAGGTGCCACCATAACCCGGAGTGGCTCTGTATATCACGGTCGGGCTTTCAATCTGTCTTTCGTTGGCCGACAATCTCCCTTTTGCTACTGCCGTGAGATTGCCGTTTGCTGTAGATTCAGAAAAGACCCAATACACCATTCTATTGGTTGCAAACGCAGGATCAACGCGGATACCCAGCAAACCGCCTTGTCCGCCCGCATTCACCGTCGGAATGCCTGTGATGGCTTCTGAGGTTTCACCGGAGGTAGTTACTATGCGTAACGTTCCAGCCTTTTCTGTGATGAGCAGCCTGCCATCGGGCAATGTAGTAATTCCCCATGGACTGCGAAGAGATTCAGTAAGTACCCGTCCTGCCCAGCTGGTAGTAGTTTTTACAGCCGAAGTCCTGGTTTGACCGGCAAAAGCTGGTTTGTAAGAAGTGTTCGCCGGATTGGTTTCTACCGATGTGAGTGTGTCTGATTCAATCGGAGTCTGCGGACCTTCAGTGTTATTGTCCTTACAGGCCGAAAGCCATATTGCCGCCGCTGCCAGGGTAGAAAGTGCTGTGTGTTTCATAGTTAAGTAAGATGGTTAGATGTGTTTGTTGTCCAGCATTTTAGCCTGCTGTCAATCTACCGGCAAAAAGAGTGCCTGT
>DASYHR010000240.1:0-12346 GCA_035998385.1 Dyadobacter sp.
GAAGAACGATCGGATTCCCGACCGCCAATATACATCCGGACGAATCGTACAAACTTATTCCTCAGAACGGAGTTTATGTTGTAAGAGCTAGTTACAAGGATTGGGTTTTCAACGGCATGCTCAATATCGGTGTCAGACCTACGGTAGATGGAACTTCGAAAACGATCGAAGTGAATATCCTCGATTTTGACAGGGAGATATATGGGGAAGAGGTTAAACTGGAACTGCTGCATTACTTACGACCTGAGCAAAAATTCAATGGATTACCGGAACTGATTGCGCAGATCAATGTAGACAAACAAGCTACCATCGACTACTTCGCAGGTTTAAACTGATTTCAAACTCAATACATGCCATGCGTATTTAAAGCCCTGGCTAATCCCGGGAGGTCTGTTTGGTACACTTATTTCTGTGGAAAATGATTGAAATTTGAATCGAAACATCAGCATCTATGAATTACCAGCGTCTTCTATCAAGTTTATTGTTTACTCTGCTCTGTTCCCTGCCTGCCTTTGCACAGCAGTCAGTCCTGATTAAAAATGTCACATTGATCGATGGAACAGGTAAGCCGGCTGTCAAGAAAACAGATATCCTGATACAGGACGACCGGATCGTCGAAATTGGTCAGAATATACAATCCGCAGCCAGCAAGACTCTCGATTTGACAGGAAAAACGATCGTTCCGTCTTTTATTTCAGCACATACCCATGTCGGGACTTTGAAAGGTACCACATCCAAAGCTGAAAATTACACCCGTGAAAACATACTACGTCAACTGAAACATTATCAGCAATACGGCATTAACTCCGTGCTTGTGATGGGTACTGACCGACCTCTTATTTTCGAAAGCGGCTTACGTGATTCTACCGTGGCAGGGCAGCTTTCCGGTGCCCGACTTTTCTCTGCAGGTTACGGCTTCAATATACCCGACCCTAATCCGGGCTCATGGATGAACCTGCTATTTCGTCCCGAATCGCCGGATCAGGTTCCTGCTATGATGAGTAAACTTGCTGCTTTGAAACCTACAACTGTTAAGATGTGGGTGGACGACCACGGCGGAAAGGCAGCCAAAATGAAACCTGATATTTATTCAAAGATTATTTCCGAGGCCCATCGTCACAATCTTACAGTTACAGCGCATTTATTTTATGTTGATGATACTAAAAAACTGCTAAATGCAGGATTGAATATCATCGGCCATAGTATCAGGGATAAGCAGGCAGATAAAGAATTACTTGATTTGATGAAGGCGAAAAATGTGGTGTACATTCCGACATTAACACTCGATCATTTCTCCTATATCTATGCGGATCAACCTGAATGGATGCAAACTGACTTTTTCAGAAAATCCCTGGAACCGGGCGTTTGGGAGATGCTAACTGATCCTGCTTATCAGAGCAGACTTAAGAAAAGTCCTGACTACGAAAAGAAGAAAAAGGATGCTCAGATCGCGCTTCAGAATCTCAAAACCATATTTGATCATGGCATAACGGTTGCTTTGGGGACCGACTCAGGTGCATTTCCTGAACGTGCCCAAGGTTTTGCCGAACATTATGAGATGGAATTGATGGCTGCCGCCGGTATCAAACCTATTGATGTGATCAAAATAAGTACGCTGAATGCTGCAAAAGCAATGAAAATTGACAGAGATTATGGCAGCTTGCAGTCAGGCAAAAAAGCAGATTTCGTTGTGCTAGACGCAGATCCCCTCAAAGACATAAAAAATACGAGAAAAATAAATGCAGTCTGGAAAGATGGGAAACTGTCCGCCCAGTAAATAACACTCCACCTATCTGACATCATGAAAATTGAATTTAAGAAATTTGACCACATCATGCTTTGCATTCCTGACGGAGCAGAACAGCAGGCCCGGCATTTCTACGGAGAAGTATTGGGTTTACAGGAGCTCACCGATTTGGGCTATGCCATTCCACACAAGGCAATCTGGTTTCAAATGGGGGATGTTCAACTTCATATTCGCGCAGAAGGCGAGCAGCAAGTTTCGCAGCGTCACCCGGCATTCACTGTTCAAAATCTGGCTGAGGCTGAAAGCGTGTTGACAGAAAATGGAGTGACTGTTACCCATCTAAGCAAAATTCCTGATCGGAAACGTTTTTCTTTCAGAGATCCTTTCGGGAACCGTATAGAACTGATCGAATATCTTTGAGTTGGCTGACCTGAAGAGAATCACACATCAACCAGTCGTTTTACCTATTTCCGACCCGGACTTATCAAAAGCTCGTAAATGGGAAAAGTAATTCTAAATTTGCACCTGCATTCATCGCAGGAAAATAAACATGTATGTTGAAAGTTGTTCTTAAAGTTTTAGTTGTTGTTATTGTTTTTGCTGGTATTACCGAAGTCGTACTCCGAAAAGTTTATGGATTCTGCAATGCCCCTTTATACATCAACGACCCTGACTTTGAATATATCTACGCACCGAATCAGGAAGTAAATCGTTTTGGTAATCTTGTGAGAACTAACAGCTTGTCTATGAGAAGCGAGGAACTGTCAGAATCTGATAGCCTTATTATACTGCTCCTGGGTGATTCGGTTATCAATGGCGGCAGTCTCACTACACATGATAGTATTGGCACAAGCATGCTCGAAAAACGTTTCCAGAAAACCTTCGGAAAAAAGACAAGAGTACTTAATATATCCGCCGGGTCCTGGGGGCCAGACAACATTGCGGCCTATCTCAAAAAATACAGTTTTTTTAATGCAAAGGTGGTAGGGCTTGTAACAAGCAGCCACGACGCACACGATATCATGTCGCATGTGAGTCCTGTTGGTATTGATCCCGGAATGCCGGAAAAGCAATATAGTATTGCCTGGGTCGAGCTTTGGGACAGATATCGCTGGTGGATATGGTATAATTTCCTTGCTCTCCTCCCCTCATTCGATGATGACAAATTGCAAAGTGATGAAACCGTAGCCAAGAAAGAAGAGGTAAAACAAACCGTTCCCGACTCAATCAGAAAAGATACAATTAAGAAAATAGAGCTCAACGACGCTGGGATCCGTAAGCCCGGAATCGGGTTTAATCCCGGTTATCAGCAGCTGTACGAAATGACGCAAAAAGAAAACATCCCGTTCTTCATTTATCTGCATCCGGAAATTTCTGAGATTGAGCTCGGGCATTTTAATGACCAGGGCATGGAGATCATTGAATTTGCGAAGGAGCGAAATATCCGCCTCATCAATGAATTTGATTTGGGAGTAAAACTGGAATACTACCGTAATCTGGATGTTGTGCATTACAACAACAAAGGTCAGGTTTTTCTGGCCAACAATCTTTATCCTCTGTTCGCCGAATACTTAACTCACAAGCCCTGATGCGCGTTTTAATCATTCACAACCAACTATGGGCGCATTATAAATCGAAACTGTTTAGTGAGATTCATCAATGCATGCACGCGGAATATCCAAATAGCGCGTTTCTGGTTGCCCACATAGCATTGTACGAGGCGAGCCGAAGCAGCATGCAGGATGAGAAAAGCTTTCCTTACCAGTATCCTTATCAGGTTCTGTTTAATACCAGTCTGGATCAGGTTGGATTTTCAGCGAGGCTAAAAGCACTGTTCAAAACATTTAACACATTCAAACCTACAGTTCTTAATGTGACAGGATGGTTTGACTGGGCGCAGGTGTTGCTGATGGTATATGCACGTAGCAAAGGAGTTAAAATTGTGCTTTCTTCCGAGTCCTCAACGCTGGATCACAACAGGTCGGGATTGAAAGAAAAAATAAAAAAGGCCATTGTTGGTATGGCTGATTCGTTTTTCTGTTTCGGAAAGTCTTCAGCTGATTATATCATGTCATTGGGTATCAGCACTACAAAAATTGCAGTTACAAATGCCGCAGTGGTTGATGAGTCATTGGTTAGGAATGCCTTTGACCTGGCCAGACAAAAATCAGAACCGGCTCTGAACAATACGTTTGTATATGTTGGCAGGCTGGCTCCGGAAAAAAATCTGCGGATGCTCCTGAAAGCGTTTACACAATTACAGGCAAGTAGCAACTGGAAACTTCTCTTTGTAGGTGACGGTCCCTCTCGTTCCGAGTTGGAGAAATTGGCGGCGGAAAGTAATAGAGCGGAAAGTATCATCTTTGCAGGCGGCTTCCCATGGTACGAAGTACCCGGATGGCTCGCCAAAAGTGATGTACTTGTTTTGCCAAGTATTTCCGAACCCTGGGGCCT
Organism: Dyadobacter sp.; assembly: GCA_035998385.1. Classification (GTDB taxonomy): domain Bacteria; phylum Bacteroidota; class Bacteroidia; order Cytophagales; family Spirosomataceae; genus Dyadobacter. The sequence goes on from DASYHR010000240.1 coordinate 4,202, forward strand.
GGTGGTTAACGAAGCAATGGTATGCGGCATGCCGGTGATCGTTTCTAAAACCTGCGGATGTGTGGAAGACCTGGTAGAGGATGGAGAAAACGGTTTCGCTATTGATCCTCAAAACGTTGATACGCTTAAAAATGCCATGCAGTTTTTTGTAAATAATCCTGACAAGGTGACGCCAATGGGCCGGGCGTCCGAAAAACGGATCGCACCTTTTAATTCCCTACAAGTGGCACAGCAGATGGTGCAATGTTACGCCAGGCTAAGTGCCAAATAGTTTTTAAAATTGAAAATCACGCACACAAAAACTTTGAGATGCGAATTCTGAATATATGCGCTTACACATGGGCAATCGGTGGTCCTGCGAGAATTATCTATGACCACACCACAGAAGTTCTGAAGCAGGGACATCAGGTGGATATATTGAGCCCGATGACACCAGGGGAGAAAAGTTACCCTGTTCCGTCAGGAGCGAACTTGATTGAATGTGCCAGAACTACTCCGATCAGCAACTATTACCGTGAGTTTTCAGTAGATATGTACCGCTATCTGAAAGCAAATATCAGCAAGTATGATGTGATACATATGCATGGTATCTGGCATTTCGGGAGCCTTGCGCCATTCCTGATCCCGAACAAAGCCGTATTGGTGATCACCATTCATGGACTTCTCGACCATTGGGCTGTGGAACACAGCAAATGGAAGAAGAAATTGGTGACTATGCTTTATCAAAAAAGATTATTGGGAAAAGCGGACCTGATCCAAATCAATAATACCGACGAGGAGCTGGATGTAATCAGATATCTTGGATACCGACCAAAAAATATGGTGATCGTACCAAATGGAATGAAGGTTTCGGAATATGCACAACTTCCTGCAAAAGGCATTTTCCGTAAAAGACAGAATATCTCTGCAGATCAACAGGTGATCCTGTTCTTGGGTAGGCTTAACATCAAAAAGGGTTTGGATTTACTTTTACCTGCATTTCAAAAAGTCCGGCAGCAAATTCCAAATGCAGTTCTTATCCTGGCAGGTCCGGACGACGGATATCAAAAGGAAACTGAGGATTTTATTAACAAACATAAATTACAGGATCGTGTAAAATTGGTAGGCATGCTCACCGATTCGGATAAAAAGGAGGCTCTGGCAGATGCTGACTTATTTGTCCTCCCATCCTACTCGGAGGGTTTCTCTATAGCGGTACTGGAAGCAATGACTTCACGCGTTCCGGCGCTGGTATCCGACCGTGTTGGTTTCGGAGATTATATCAAAAAACACAATGCAGCATTCCTAACAGCGCTAAACCCTGAAAGTGTTGCTGAAGGGCTTCTTAAAATATTACAAGATTCGACCTATGCCGGTCTGATCTCAAATAATGCCTACAATATGGTTGTAGAAAACTTTGACATCAAAGTGGTTGCAAATCAGTTATTGGAAGAATACAAGAAAGTAAATAAAATCTAACTATCTTTGCGCTGAATTGCACACACATAGTCAAGCTGTCAGAATTGCCCCGAAATATTAATATGGTTGATTTATCTGTTATCATCTTAACACACAATGAGTCCCTGCACATTGAGAGATGTATTAAAAGCCTGCAACAGGTAACAGATAAAATCTTTATTGTCGATTCATTTTCCACTGACAATACGGTTCAAATCGCCACGTCTCTGGGAGCGACCGTGGTTCAAAATCCCTGGGTTTCTTACGCATTTCAGTACAATTTTGGTATTCACAACAACCCGTATCCTACTACATGGCTCATGCGTATGGATGCCGATGAATACCTGACACCTGAACTCGCACAAGAGCTCAATCAGAGTTTGATGACTACTCCTGCCAATATCACAGGGCTATATGTAAAACGCAGGGTATTCTTCATGAATCAATGGATTAGTCGGGGTGGCTACTACCCCATCTGGCTGTTACGCTTATGGCGTAGGGATATTGGTATTTGTGAAGAATTATGGATGGATGAACATATCAAACTAAGTAGCGGCGACACTGCTCAATTACAAAATGATATCGTTGATCATAATCTTAATAATCTGACGTGGTGGACGCAAAAGCATAATAACTACGCGATTCGCGAGGTGATTGATTTGTTGAATATTAAATATAACTTTGACAGTAAACCTACGGTGACTCCTAACTTCTGGGGCAATCAGGAGCAAAGGACCAGGTTTCTTAAGATCAAATATGCAGGAATGCCTTTGTTCACAAGACCGTTTATCTATTTTGTGTACAGGTATTTTATCAAGTTTGGCTTTCTTGATGGCAAAAAGGGACTTATCTGGCACTTTTTACAAGGCTTTTGGTATAGGTTCCTCGTAGATGCAAAAATTTACGAGGTGTATCAGAGGGCAGGCAGAGATAAGGAGCAAATAATAGAACATTTCAGGACAGAATATGGAAAAGACCTTGCAAAACCAAACCAGTCTGTCCCGGTACGATAATAGCTGGTATGAACCCGGAGGTGTAGTTAAACGATTGATTTGGTATTTAGTATCCATCATTTTCATCGACACCTACCTTCCCGTTCCAATGTTTCTCAAAAGATTGTTATTGAAAACATTTGGGGCAAAAATTGGTCAGAATGTTGTGCTGAAACCAAAAGTAAACATCAAATATCCCTGGTTTTTGAGCGTAGGAGACGATACCTGGATAGGAGAAAAAGTGTGGATTGACAACCTCACAATGGTGAATATTGGGTCGAACGTGTGCCTTTCACAGGGTTGTATGCTGCTAACGGGCAACCACGATTTTACTTCAGCCAGGTTTGACCTGATAGTAAAACCGATCACGTTGGGTAACGGAGTCTGGATTGGAGCGAAGGCTACAGTTTGTCCGGGTGTAACAGCAGAATCCCATTCGGTACTCACAGTGAATTCAGTTGCAACCAAAAATATGGAAGCTTACGGTATCTACCAGGGCAATCCGGCGGAATTGATCAAAAAAAGACAAATAAAGCATTGAAAGTAAGTATCATAACCGTCGTTTTTAATGGTGCATCAACCCTGAGATCTTGTATAGACTCAGTTCTTGCGCAAGATTATGATTCTATAGAGTATATAGTTGTGGATGGAAAATCAACTGACGCAACAGTTGAAATTGTAAAATCCTATGGTGACAGCATTCACAAGTTTATCAGCGAACCTGACAAGGGAATTTATGATGCGATGAACAAGGGCATCGCACTGGCGAATGGAGATGTAATAGGTATACTAAATGCTGATGATTTTTACGCATATGATACAGTGATCTCAGATATCGCCAGCGTAATGCGCTCGGCCAATGCTGATGGGGTTTACGGCGACTTGCAATATGTAGATTCACTTGATCTTAACAAGATTAAAAGAAACTGGAAGTCGGGTCAGTACAAAGCGGGGTCTTTTGTGACAGGCTGGATGCCTCCTCATCCTACATTCTTTCTTAAGAAAAGTATGTATGAAAAATTCGGTAATTTCAGACTGGATTTAGGAAGTGCAGCGGACTATGAATTGATGCTTAGGATCATCCACAAATTCGAAATTAAGCTTGCATACGTACCAAAAGTACTGGTAAAAATGAGAGCTGGCGGAGTGAGTAACAGCAACATTTCGAACAGGGTTGCAGCAAATAAAAACGATAGGCTTGCCTGGAAAATAAATGATTTACAGCCCAAACTATATACACTTTGGTTGAAGCCTATCAGAAAAGTTTTACAATTTATATAGGACTTTTTCTACAACAATAGGTTTTTACAACCAGACGATAAATTATTTTGACACACAGGACTTTACATGTTTGTTTTACGACATATTTTGTTAAAATTTGACGTACGTTATGTTAAAGTTCATTTATATAAGATTGCTTAGTCATTAACAAAATGGATTTACAATTACCCCTGCAAATCATCAGCGAAGGAAACTTTAACAGCATGGTACATCACGATGTGTACCAGTGTTTTTTGTCATTCCTTATTGCCTGCTTTCTATCGATAATTTCTATTCCGGTCATCATCAATCTTTCCAATCTTCTTCATCTTACGGCAAAACCTGGGTTCAGAAGTTCCCATCATACTGAAACGCCGACTTTGGGAGGAATTGCTATATTCGCATCAACCCTAATCGCCTATTTTCTTTGGCCACATTCCGAGAATGCAATTGATTCCAATATCATTAATCTTTCTATTACAGGAGTTCTGATCCTGTTCTTTTTAGGATTGAAAGATGATATCCTGGCTGTAGATCCTACTAAAAAACTCATTATACAAATCTTTGCTTCATTGATTCTTGTAGCAATGGGCAATTTCAAGATTGATAATTTTTACGGCATTTTTGGTGTACATTCAGTTCCGGACATCGTAAGTATTCCGCTTACTGTATTTGTATTTATTGCGATTATTAATGCTATCAATCTGATCGACGGTATTGACGGATTAGCCGGAGGTATCAGCCTTATCGCCGGATTAGGATTTGGGATCTGGTTTATATTGAATGATCACTTCTCTTTTGGTTGCCTTGCCTTCGCCATGTCCGGCTCATTGTTAGGATTTCTTCGCTTCAATTTCTCTAAGACTAGTAAGATCTTTATGGGTGATACCGGATCGCTGATTGTAGGCTATCTGTTATCTATTTTTGCAGTTGAATTTCTTTCGCTTAACGTAGGCTATCTGCATGATCCTAATGCTTATTTCAATGCGCCTATCATCGTCATGGTTCTGTTGATCGTACCGATATTTGATACGCTCAGGGTGTTTATTGTGAGAATCGTAAAAGGTGGATCTCCCTTTATAGCGGATAGAAATCACATGCACCATATTCTGATAGACAGTGGACTTAATCACTTCTGGGCCTCATTTACCCTATGGATGGTTACTATTATGAACACAGCGCTGTTCTTTACTTTTCATGGAAACATCACCAACACGGCGTCGCTTTATATCTACATAGGTATGTTCTGTGCCTATATGGTTGTGGCGTACTTTATGAAGAAAAGAATTGCGGCCGCACAGGAGAAAAAAAAACACGTTAAGTCACCCGTCTTCAACGAAAAAGAGATTTCTTCTACTCAGAACCTTCTGAAAGACCTGTAGTCGGATATTATCAATTTCAACATAAAAAATCTGATTTTCTAACGCTGTAAAACGAATGTTTGTACCTTAGTGCCAAATAATTGTCCAACAGGTATGAACAAAAAGATTAGAAAAGAAGACGCTCTTTACTACCACTCCAAGGGAAGACCAGGCAAGATCCAGGTTATTCCTACCAAGGAAACAAACACACAGAGAGACCTTTCTCTCGCCTATTCTCCGGGTGTTGCCGAGCCTTGTCTCGAAATCGCAGAAAACGTTGAAAACGCATACCTGTACACAGCAAAAGGTAACCTTGTTGCTGTAATCAGTAATGGTACAGCCGTGCTAGGCCTTGGCGACATTGGTCCGGAAGCATCCAAGCCGGTCATGGAAGGTAAAGGTTTACTCTTTAAAATCTATTCTGACATTGATGTATTTGACATTGAGCTCAACACCAAAGATGTGGATGAGTTTGTCAGAACTGTGAAAATTCTGGAACCTACATTTGGCGGTGTCAATCTGGAAGATATTAAAGCACCTGAATGTTTTGAAATCGAAGCCCGCTTAAAAGCCGAACTTAATATACCCGTTATGCATGACGACCAGCATGGTACAGCCATTATCAGTGCTGCCGCCATGTTGAACGCGTTGGTGCTTGTCAAAAAAGATATCAAAGACATTCGTGTAGTGGTTTCCGGTGCAGGTGCATCAGCCGTCTCGTGTACGAAGCTTTACCTTTCTCTTGGCGTTGATCCTAAGAACGTGGCCATGTTCGATACAAAGGGACACATCAACAATGCCCGAACAGACCTGAATGAAATGAAAAAGCAGTTTGCGACTGAGGTTCAGTACGACTCGCTGGAACATGCTTTGATTGGTTCGGATTTATTCCTTGGGCTTTCCACCGCCAATATCGTTTCGAAGGATATGGTGAAATCTATGGCAAAGGATCCTATCGTGCTTGCGATGGCGAATCCAAATCCGGAAATTCCTTACCCGGATGCTGTGGAAGCACGTGAAGACGTGATCATGGCAACAGGACGTTCCGATTATCCTAACCAGGTCAATAACGTACTCGGCTTCCCATACATTTTCAGGGGAGCACTTGACGTACGAGCAACAGAAATAAATGAGGAAATGAAGCTGGCGGCCGTTCATGCACTTGCTGAACTGGCAAGAAAACCGGTTCCCGATATCGTGAACCTGGCTTACAACGAAACCAACATCGTTTTCGGAAATACATACATCATCCCCAAACCTGTTGATCCCCGCTTGTTAACTACCGTAGCCCCTGCTGTAGCAAAAGCAGCTATAGCAACTGGCGTGGCTCGTAAGATCATCACCGACTGGGATGCCTATGAGCAGGAGCTTTCCAACAGACTAGGAAGAAATGAGCAACTTTCGCGCGTAATTCTAAATAAGGCGAAACTTTCTCCAAAAAGAGTTGTATTTGCTGATGCTGAAAACATTCAGGTGTTACGCGCTGCGCAACAAGTACGTGACGAAGGGATAGCAATTCCTATTTTACTTGGCCACAAAGAAACAGTTCTGAATCTGATCAGAGAAAGTAAACTTGATCTGAGCGATGTGTCTATCGTTGATCCGAGAGCAGAGGAGAACGAAGCTCAGGTAGAAATTTACGCAGCGAAACTATACGAGAAAAGACAGCGTAAAGGATTGACTCCGATTGAGGCGAGACGTACTATCTACTTCAAAGCTTACTTTGGCGCCATGATGGTTGAAAACGGAGAAGCAGATGCGCTGATTTCCGGTTTGACCAGAACATATCCCGACACAATTCGCCCTGCATTACATGTTATTGGTAAACAGGATGACGTAAATAAGGTGGCAGGGATGTACATTCTGCTTACCCCAAAAGGGCCTCTTTTCTTCTCCGATACAACCGTAAATCTTGATCCAACAGTGGATGAGATCGTGGAGATTACTGAGCTGACAGCAAGAACGATAGAAAGATTCAATATACAGCCTCGTATTGCATTGGTAACTTATGCTAACTATGGCAGTGCGGATGGTAAGGACGCGGAAAAAATGAGAGCTGCAACAGCGATTCTTAAAAAACGTAATCCATCTATGATTGTTGAAGGGGAAATGCAGGCGCACCTTGCATTTAACACTGATCTTCTGAAGGAAAATCATCCGTTCAGTGACCTTGTAGACGGCGGTGCTAACACGCTGATTTTCCCGAACTTGTCGGCAAGTAATATTGCTTACAATTTACTTAAGGAAGCAGCAGAACTGGAAACGATCGGGCCCATCCTTTTAGGTATGAAAAAACCTGTACACGTTTTGCAGCTTGGCAGCTCAGTACGTGAAATCGTTAACATGGTCGCGATTGCAGTTGTAGAAGCACAGATGCAAGAGTAACTGCCTTTTCATAACATATGAGTTGAGCCGCCTCAAAAGGGCGGCTTTTCTTTTGCTCCGGTTTATCTATTCTGTCAAAAATGTGTATATTGAAATATGCCAACTAATACAAAATTCAGCTATGAAACGACTCCGTCTACTTTTTTTATTTTTAACCATTTCATCTACTGTATTTTCGCAGGACTATTCTGATAAAATCACTTTGGTTATTCATGGAGGAGCAGGAACTATCACACGTGCCAACATGACTCCGGAGCAGGAATCTGCGTACAAAGCGGTGCTTGAAAATGCACTGCAGCAGGGACATTTGATTCTGAAAAAGGGAGGAACTAGTCTGGAAGCAGTGGAGGCGGCAATTATGGTCATGGAAGACTCTCCCTTATTTAATGCGGGTAAAGGTGCGGTATTCACCAATGAAGGAAAGAATGAGCTGGATGCTTCTGTGATGGTTGGCAGTACTTTGAAAGCAGGTGCCGTTGCCGGTATTACCACTGTTAAGAATCCGATCAGGGCAGCGATTGCAGTGATGAACAAATCAGAGCACGTGATGATGGCCGGAAAAGGTGCCGATCTGTTTGCAAAACAACAAGGTCTGGAAATCGTAGACCCATCTTACTTCTATACGGAAGCACGTTACAAAGCGCTGCAGAAAGCCAAAGCTGCCGAAAAAGTAGAGCTCGATCACTCAGATAGCGACAAAAGCAAAATTA
>DASYHR010000649.1:0-1948 GCA_035998385.1 Dyadobacter sp.
AAGAAGAGAAGCGGAAGTGCGTTTCTTACCCCGAGTAGCCAAAAGTACTTTCATTGATGGTTTCCATTTATTCGTGATGGATATCACCGATCGAAAAATTGCTGAAGAAATTTCGTACCAATCTCAAATCGTTTTAGAAGAGCAAGTTGCTGAACGTACTTTAGCATTACAAACAGCAATGGATGAGCGGCTAAAGATTGAAGATACATTAAGGCAGTCGCAAAAGATGGAGTCTGTCGGCCAGCTAACTGGTGGCATTGCGCACGATTTCAATAATTTACTTCAAGGCATCACCGGTTCGCTAAACGTCATCAAAAAAAGCCTGCAACTCGGTAAAGCTATAGATATCGAACGTTATATTGATAATGCTTTAAGTGCATCGTTTCGTGCGGCTGGATTAACACATCGGTTGTTAGCCTTTTCACGTAGGCAACCTTTAGACCCTAAGCCTGTTCAGGTGAATCCTCTCATCAGGTCAATGGAAGATTTATTATTAAGAACTTTAGGCGAAAATATTTTGTTCGAGCTGGACCTGGAAGAGCATCTATGGGAAACGCTTTGCGATATCAACCAATTAGAAAATGCAATTCTTAATCTAGCCATCAACGCGCGCGACGCAATGCCGGATGGTGGTCAGCTGAAGATCAAGACTCAGAATCTGGTTGAGAAAAAATTTGCTAGTCATGATGATGCCGAGTTCATCAGGATTTCTGTCAGTGATACCGGAACAGGCATGACCCCTGATGTCGTTGAGCGTGCATTTGATCCATTTTTCACCACTAAGCCGCAAGGTCAGGGGACAGGGCTAGGCTTATCAATGATTTATGGTTTTACCAGGCAGTCTGAAGGATTCAGTAAAATAGAAAGTGCAACAGGTGTCGGCACAACATTGCACCTTTATTTACCCAAATACCAAGTCCAATACAGCGCATTACCGGTCATTGAAGAGAAAGTCTTATTGGATTCAGTGACAGCAGACGGGCAAGTGATACTTGTGGTTGAAGATGATGAAATTATCAGAGGACTGGTTGTAGATGCTCTTGAAGATATTGGGTATAAAACGCTTCAAGCAAATGATGGTCCTTCCGGTCTGGATATTTTAAAAAGTAAAGCGTCTATTAATTTACTACTCACAGATATAGGATTGCCCGGACTGAATGGAAGACAAATTGCAGATGCTGCCCTAGTTGAAAGAGCTGAACTAAAAGTTTTATTTATGACTGGCTATGCAGAAACAGCAATTGCATCTTCTGGATTTTTGCGTGAGGGTATGGCTATGATTACAAAACCATTTGAAATGGAATCCTTGATCATAAAAATAAATGATCTTATTTAATATGCATGGCTATCTATAAAGAAAATTTATAAAGGTGTTTAGTAAATAAGTGCTGATTAATGAAATGTATCAATATTAAAATAAACCTTGCTATATTCCGATGATTAGCTCATAGTGGATGGGTGGTGAATTGCAAGTCCTTTAGTTTTTATCAGTTTAGTTTCTTTCATAAGTTTCTTCTCTTTTTCATTCCTAGTCTTGTTTCTCGCCTAACTTCAGGCAAATGCCTTATTTTTATTTTCAAAAGGAATTAACATGGCTATAGGCAATGTAAAGTGGTTTAACGACGCTAAAGGTTTTGGTTTTATCACTCCAGATAATGGTGGTGCAGATTTGTTCGCACACTTCTCAGCGATTGCTTCAGATGGCGGCTTTAGAAGCCTCAATGAAGGTCAACGTGTATCATTTGATATCGTGGTTGGCGCTAAAGGCGAGCAAGCAGCGAATATCAAGCCGGAATAATCTTCCAGCAGATAAGCAGTGATGCATTGCTTAATCAAAAGCCCAGTATTACTGGGCTTTTTTACGTCCATCAAAATGAAGTGATGATTAAGCTTTTGGAAACATTCAATATTCATCTTTCCATTCCTTTCAAAATTACGGGTAATTCTC
>DASYHR010000654.1:0-2971 GCA_035998385.1 Dyadobacter sp.
GCTTTCTACGACTATTCTGTCATTGGTGATATTGGTGTTAGCGGTCGTATATTTCCGTAAAAAGGAGAATACGTTCGTGGATCATATTTGAAATAGCTATTTTTGTTTATGTCTGTAATTGTAGCTGAAAACATCAGCAAAAAATATATTATTGATCATCAGAGAAAAACCGGATCCCCAAGTTTGAAGGATATGGTTTCTGATACCCTTGGAAGGGTTTTCAACGGAAAGAAACAACAGGACGATTTTTCTGAAAAGGAGGAATTCTGGGCACTAAAAGATGTGAGTTTCAGCATCGACGAAGGTGACAGAATTGGTATTGTAGGGCACAACGGAGCAGGAAAATCAACTTTATTGAAAATCCTGAGCCGTATTACAGAGCCTTCAACCGGTCAGATCAAAATCAACGGACGTATCGCCAGCTTGCTGGAAGTAGGTACAGGATTTCACCCTGAACTTACGGGTCGTGAAAATATTTTTCTGAACGGAGCGATTCTGGGCATGGGTAAGAGTGAAATCAAACAGTCCTTCGATGCCATTGTTGACTTTGCAGGTGTGGAAAAATTCCTCGATACACCCGTAAAAAGATATTCTTCGGGTATGTATGTAAGGCTTGGTTTTGCCATTGCTGCTCACCTTAATCCTGAGATTCTTATTGTGGATGAGGTATTGGCAGTAGGTGATACTGAATTTCAGAAGAAGTGTCTCGGTAAAATGCGCGATGTTTCTGAAAGTGGCCGTACACTGATTTTTGTAAGCCACAACCTTACCGCCATTCAGGCGCTTTGTAATAAATCATTCTACTTTGAAAGAGGCAGACTGATAGATCAGGGCGATACCACGCATATCGTTACCAATTACCTCAGTAAAGTGTCTCATAAGTCCCTTGAAAAACGCTGGGATGATATTGAGCACGCGCCGGGTAATGATCAGGTTAGAATAAAAAGCTTCAAAGTGGTTCCTGAGTTCCAGGATAACCTCTCACATATCGATGTGCGCACGCCAATTGATTTCCGGTTTGAGTTCTGGAACATGGAGGAAGGCGCAAATCTAAATCTGAGTCTGCACCTCTACACTTTTACCGGTGAGTGCATTTTTAATGTGGGCACGCAATCTGAGGCATTTGGCAAAGGACTGGTAACAGGTACTTGCCATATTCCCGGAAACTTCCTGAACGATGGATCATACGTCGTATCCATGATGATCGTAAAAGATACCAGCACGGTGCTTTACAACATGGAAGAGGCGCTTGTCTTTGACATCGAGGATTACCGCGAAAACGTAACCTGGTACGGAAAATGGCCTGGTTATATCCGCCCGCAACTTAATTTCTCCATTAGCCAAACTGAACACCTGGTGAATGATTAACGTCACTAAAACATTCTTACCTGATCAGGAAAAATACCTTCAATATGTTCGTGAAATATGGGAACGTGGGTATCTGACAAACAACGGACCTTTATTACAGGAGCTTGAATCCAAGTTAAAGGACTATCTTAACGTTGACCATCTGTACTTTTGTGGGAACGGAACCATCGTGCTCCAGCTTGCCATTAAAGCACTGGAAATAACAGGAGATGTCATTACTACGCCTTTCTCCTACTGCGCAACTTCAAACGCGATTTTGTGGGAAAAGTGTACACCGATATTTGTCGATATCGACCGCTCGACGTTCAATATTGATCCTGACCTGATAGAGCAGTCTATCACACCAGCTACCACGGCGATTTTGGCAACACACGTGTATGGAAATCCATGCGACGTGGAGAAAATAGAAGAGATTGCAAACAAGCATAATCTGAAGGTGATTTACGATGCTGCGCATGCATTTGGTGTGAAGTATAAAAATCGCTCACTTTTGTCATTCGGCGATATCAGTACGTGCAGTTTCCATGCTACCAAGGTTTTTCATACCATCGAAGGTGGTGCATTGGTGTCCAACCATCCCGAACTTGATCAGAAGCTGAGCCTGCTTCGTGCCTTCGGGCACCGTGGTGATGAGTCTTACTATTTTGCAGGGATCAACGGAAAAAATTCCGAATTCCATGCCGCTATGGGACTTTGCAACCTGCCGCATGTGGGCGAAATTATAGCTTCACGGAAAGCTATTTTTGATGCTTATGACAGTCAGCTGAACTGGGAGATTCTGGACAGACCTTTCCGTAGCAGCGACATCGAGTACAACTACGCGTATTATCCTGTTGTGTTCCAGTCCGAAGAAATAATGAAAAAGGTGATGCAAGATCTCGCTGAAAACGAAATTATCCCACGCCGGTATTTCTATCCGTCCCTGAACACCCTGCCTTTTATGCCCAAACAAATTGTTTGTCCGGTATCTGAGGATATAGCGCAACGCGTTCTTTGCCTGCCATTATATATGGATCTTCCGCTAGAAGACGTAGAACGAATTGCTACCATCATTAATAAAAGTCTCACATCACCATAGCATTATGGTTATAGTTTATCTGCTTTGCTTTTTTGTCTTTTTGTGTAGTGTTGGGTTTGTTTCTAAAAAAATAGCGCAACCCTCACTTACCGAATGGCTTCTCACCACTTTTGTCCTATCTGTAGGCTGTGTCATTCCAAGTGGCTTTATCCTTTCAGCACTTGACCAGACAGCCAATACCTTTTCGTGGATATTGGCCACCTTTTTGATCCTTGCCATACATTATGTACTCTGGTCAAGGCTCATTCCGCAAAAGCAAGATTATTCTGTCAGGCAGATTTTCAGTAACCGTGCAAAAGGGCTATCTCTTTGGGCACGTGAGCTTTCTCCCTATCTGAAATTTATTTTCGGACTTCTTTTTGGCACCCTGCTTATCATCGGAATCACTAACCTGATCCTGGTTATTTTTACCGTACCCAACGAATGGGACAGTATGACAGGTCACCTCAACCGTGCCATCCGCTATATTCAACATGGCACCATGGCGCATTTTGGTGGCACCAACTGGAATATGGATACCTATCC
>DASYHR010000671.1:0-2400 GCA_035998385.1 Dyadobacter sp.
TAACGGTATCGGTTGATGTCACTGTTGTTACTCCAGCCCCGATGCCGGAACTTGTCGTACTTTCTGCAACTCCGGCTACCACTTTCAGACCTTTAAACTCAAAATCCTGATTTCCGGGAATACAAAGTCCTGATGTATGACTGCAAGTCTGGTACTCAGAACTTCCCTTGATCACCGGATTATCCTCCAGTACCTTGATCGTTTGTTTGAAAACCGCTTTTTTATCGAAGTAGCGAACATTACCTCCCCATACTTCCTCAAATTTTTGCTTCGGGTTTTCAGGTTTTAATTTACCAACGACTTCAAAGCCTTTGTTTTTTTCAAAGGTAAAGGTTGTCAGCATAGGACCCAGATCCGGATCGAAGTCGGACGAGTAGATATACCAGTCGTTGTCGAGTACAGCTGTGAAAACCAGATCTACCGTTTCACCTTTTTTTACCTCGCTCTTGGAGAAGGTGTAGGTCCAGTGTGCCTTGTCTTTTTGAATGCCTTGTGCAAATGATAGATTCCCCGCTAAAGCAAACAGGGTGAGGAGAAATAAAAGATATCGGTTCATATAATGGTAACTTGATTATTCGCAAGGACTGACATGCCGGAATGTTTAAAAAGTAAACTTAGGGCATATTGTCCTGATCACAGTAATTCAACGTTATTTTCAGGAAAAAATTCATTGCAGTAGGTGTAACATAGCCTGAATAAGGCTACTGTACCACCGGAAGTTTTGTCTGCAATTTCTTTTTCTACTTCATTAGGTATCCGTTAACTTTGGCGGTTCAAAACATAGAATATACCGGAAATCATGCCACAGCCATTATACGTAGTCAAAATCGGAGGAAATGTAATCGACAATCCTGAAGCCTGCACCCGCTTTCTGAAAAGTTTTGCCGGGCTTACCGCTCAGGGTATATTGGTTCATGGCGGCGGAAAGGTTGCTACCCAAATGGCATCCCGGTTACAGATTGAGACGCAAATGGTGGATGGACGTCGCATCACGGACAAGGCTATGCTCGACGTGGTAACGATGGTGTATGGTGGACTGGTAAATAAAAATCTTGTTGCACAGCTTCAGTCGTACAATTGTAACGCAATCGGACTCACCGGAGCCGATGGTGGAATTATTCGTTCGGTGAAACGACCTGTTAAAACGATTGATTACGGATATGTCGGTGATATAGAGGAAGTGGATGCTGAGCAAATAACAGCATTGCTGGCAAGCAACCTTATTCCTGTGATCGCTCCGCTGACGTATAGTGCTAATGGGTTATTGTTGAACACCAATGCAGATACAATGGCATCTGCCACCGCCGTGGCAATGGCTGAAACCACGGATGTAAAGCTGATTTACTGTTTTGAAAAGAAGGGTGTACTAACGGATGTGGATGACGATAATTCTGTCATTGCATCGCTAACGCCTGAAACCTACGCGCATTACCTCGACGCAGGGGTAATTAACAAAGGAATGATCCCTAAGCTGGACAATGCCTTCGCCGCATTGGAGCAAGGGGTCTCACAAGTTATCATCTGTCACGCTGATGAACTAAATCAGGCAATTTCCGGGCATGCCGGAACAACACTTTCAATTATTTGATCTTCCTTCCAAACAATAATATAACACTTAGAGCAATCAGGAATACTTATCGTTAAAATGGATTATTTTGATAAAAAGATGATCTATTCTTAAGTATTGCTTTTGCCCGTAGTAATGCCGATTCATTGAAATTATCCTCTGCTATGGCGAAGGATGACAATAGATAATTTGGGTATTCCAGATGAAGCGCAGATGTTGTTTCTGTTCTCATGAAAAGAAAATTAATAAACATGTGAATAGTTATTAAAATAATTTATTAATTTGGTGCCATAATTCTCTTTTTGGCATTGTTACACTTACAGTGTTTAAAAAGGGGTAAAAATTCACTATAACCTCAAAAAAATTCTATGCGAAATTTTTTACTCAGACTTATTGTCCTTTTGATGGTAAGTGCGCCCGTATTCGCCCAAACGATAAGCGGGAAGGTGAAGGCCACTGCAGACGGATCACCGCTTCCCGGTGTTTCTGTTTTGGTAAAAGGTACCACCACCGGTACTTCCACTGACGCAGAAGGCTCGTACAGTATTGCTGCCGCTACAGGCAAAACGCTTGTGTTTTCCTACATTGGTTACAAATCACAGGAAATCTCAGTTGGATCCAGTTCTGTTCTGGATGTATCACTTGCTGAAGATGCTTCTCAATTGAATGAAGTGGTTGTAACTGCACTGGGTATCGCGAAGGAGCAGCGTGCACTTGGTTATGCAACTGCAATCATTAACAACGATGCACTTGTAAAAACAGCAACGCCAAACTTTGCAACAGCATTATATGGTAAGGCTCCGGGTGTAACCATCAATGCAACGCCTGGTGGA
>DASYHR010000254.1:0-10560 GCA_035998385.1 Dyadobacter sp.
AAGACGGATAACAAAGCTTGCCCAAGGCAACGCCGCTGCAGCATAACCTGACTCAGCCTTAGCCCAAACTTCCATTGAAAAGCTTTGTCCGCCCTGCGGTATGGTCATATTTCTGTACTCAATCGCAACA
The DNA here is from genome assembly GCA_035998385.1 of Dyadobacter sp. GTDB lineage: Bacteria > Bacteroidota > Bacteroidia > Cytophagales > Spirosomataceae > Dyadobacter. The sequence goes on from DASYHR010000254.1 coordinate 131, forward strand.
AGCGGTCCTTGAGCTCTTCCAACGCTGACGAAGACCGTCATCGCCAGGCAAAACATACCTAAGTTTCTTAACAATTTTTTCATAACTAGTAAAGATTAGTAGATGTTTTAATATTTTTTTGTGAAAAAATTATGATGGTAAAGAAAACCTAGATCGAACCGTAAATATTCTATCCATCACACTATGCAACGGAATTTTACAATTTGTATGCCAATTTTCCGTTAGCGTGGCATTTTGATCAGGGCTGTACATGAAAATCCCCACATAGTCCCTGATACATTCTATGAGGTCTGGTTACGTTACGCGGTTTGTAAGTAGCTTTCGATCAAATAATTGTTAAGTGAACCGCAATATTTCGATCACAATTAAATATTCATTTAGAAAACTTTGGATACCATTTTTCGTGGTGCGGGACGAAATGGGACAAACTGAGTATTGTGTACCGCACCCGTTGTGTCCAATAGTATACGTTTTAGTTGAATTGTCTCATTTCCGATGGATTTTCCTATACTTGCCACATGAAATATTTAAAGGTAATTACGCATGATACTTTTTTTCATGCAGATGAAGTTGTAGCCATTGCGTTATTAAGACGCGCTGGTTATCAGATAGACCTGATACGTACCCGCAGCCAGGATATACTAAACGAGGCTCTGCTGGATAGTTCGGTTGCAGTGGTGGATGTTGGAGGAGCTTATGATCCGGCGACGCTTAACTTTGATCATCATCAGGATATGAGTTTGCAGTCGGCAGCCGGACTGATATACAACCATGTAAAAAACGTGGTTTGCCCGCTGGAGGCGCAACCTTATTTTGAAAGGTTTATCGCGAGTATAGATGCCGTAGATACCAATCGGGACAATATTTTTGCTAAATTGGATTTATTGCCAAAGGGGTTCAGAAATACATCAGCACTCATCGGTGGATTCAATAGAGAGAATGCCACTGCAGAGCAGCAAATGGAAAATTTCTGGCGGGCGGTAGACTTCTCTTCAATGATTATTGAAAATGAGGTGAATTCAGCGCTCAAAAAAGCCAGGTCGGAAGCAGCCTATGAACAAAGGACTATTCTGTGGAATAATGTAGCCGTTTTTGACGAGCACTCTTCTGTTTGGAAATCGAAAAAGGAACACCTGTACGCGGTAATGCCACATGCAAATGGCTGGCAGATCAACAGCCGGGATACCAGCCTGGGTCAGATACCCGAACAAGTCTTCGATTGTGAAGGATTTGTATTCAGGCACAAAAGCGGCTTTATGACCGTGATCAGGGAAAAGGCGGTTGCTTTGGAATTTGCAGCTACCTTACCACATTACGAATATATCCCTCCTGTGGAACCGGATACTACCGGGGAAGTTGATTAATCCAACATCGTCAATGAATGTTTAAAAATAATCTGTAACTCTCCGGAAAAATTACAGTATATAAAAAGAATTATCGCTTTTGGTAGCCATTATTGCGGGTCGTGGAGACCTTTGTGGTCGAATTTGCCCGCAATATTTTTTTGCAACGACCAACTGTATTGCGATATGAAACTGTATTCTGACGATCCGGAGCTCTGGAATTCCTTTAAAACCGGAAATAAGGGTGCATACGAAACCCTATTGAAAAGGTACTATGCACCTCTTTTTCAATATGCGACCAGATTCACCAAAGACCGCGAGCAGGCTGAGGACTGTTTGCAGGAGAGTTTCATTTACTTATGGGAACATCGCGCATCCTTGGGATCTCCCGAAAGTGTAAGGTTTTATCTTTTCAAAACCATTCGCAATAACGTTTTCCTCGCACTCAAAAAAAGTAGTGCAGAGATTCCTGTTCCATTCTGGATGGAAGAAGAGGCCGATACAGAAAGTAAAATGATCGAATTTGAAACAAGCACATACAATGAAAGAAAGCTTTCTCATCTGATGGAAGGTGTGCCCGAGCGGCAACGTGAAGCGTTGTATCTGAAATATTTTCAGCAATTGTCGGTTGATCAAATCGCAGCAATGATGGGAGTGAACAAACAAACTGCCAGCAATTTTTTGTACAGGGGGCTGAATTATCTCAGAGAACAATGGTATCAGGTATCTGTTGTATTATGCTGTCTATATATTTAAAATTGAATTCCTGAAATGTTGTTTTCGTGGGTCGTGAAAATAAATTAGGTTTCAGAAGGGTATGAGTAGAGAAATGGACTCTCAGTATTATACCAATAAATGAAAGATTTAAATTGTCCGGCAACAAAGACATAGACCAGCTACTCAGCGATCCCGATTTTCGACGTTGGATCAGCCATCCTACAGATGAGCTGGATACTTATTGGCATTCTTGGTTATTGTCCCGCCCCGGGCAGGAGGATAATTTTTATCTGGCTAAGGACATTGCTGAATCTTTGCTTTCTGATTCGATTTCTATCCCGGATGAATCTGTTGCGTATAATGTTGAGGGGATCCTTGATAAAACAACAAGACGGCGTTCGGTTTTACCGGCAAGTTACAATTGGCTTACGATAGCCGCCACCATCGTTCTGGTTGTCGGGCTCGCTCTGTATTATTCCAAAGTTGCTGACAACCGTAAGATTGGCACTACTTCGGCGCAGGCTTCCGTTCGTTTGCTTGAATTTTCGAACAATGGAAAGCGGTCCGGACATATCACTCTTCCGGATGGAAGTACGGTGATAGTACTGCCTCATAGCAAAATAACATATCCGGAAACATTTAGCGATACAATACGTAATGTAACTTTGGTTGGAGAGGCGTTTTTCGAAGTGACCAAAGATCCGGAGAGGCCATTTATTGTATCCTCGCATCATTTGAAAACGCGTGTGCTGGGAACCAGTTTCAGGATCAGGGATGTTGAAGACAAAGCGCCGCTTGTACGCGTGAAAACGGGAACAGTCACTGTTAACTTTGAACCTCTGGCGGACTCAAATAAAGAACGTGTCACGTCTTCATTGAAGGAGCTTGTTCTTCAGGCGCATCAGGAAATGAAATTTGTCGGTGACGTGACCAATCTACAACCTACATTGTCCACGCCTATCGACGCTACTGCTGATAATCTCCCAATTGAAACCAACACATTTTCTTATCGAAGGACTCTGGTTTCAGAAGTATTCGAGACCTTGAAAAATGCCTACGATGTAGATATTAAATACGATGCAGACAAACTTAAAAACTGCACACTCACGGCCAGGCTTGGGGACCAGCCCCTCATGGAGAAGTTACGCATGGTATGCCTGGGGCTCAATCTTCAATTCTTTATTGATAAAAATGGTGTAGTGACCATTTCCGGTGATGGTTGCAATTAATCATCTATCATTTATATCACTGTTCGTCTCATTATCAGCCTGCTAATACCAGCACTTCTCCTTCTTTACTATTGGCGGTAAAACCGCGTTTTTCGCCATATTTCTTAATTGAATATTTTTTTGAAAAAAAATCAGTTTTGGAGGGTATGGTGCCGGGACTTTACTCTAATCGATATATAAATCAATAATATATGTTTTTTATACTATTTGTCCGCTCATCTATTGGTGTCAGTCCGAAGGCTGCTCACGTAACTCTTTATTCTAAAAACAGCCATTTATGAGAAAACTTAACTTCTACCAGAATCAATCCAGGGCTTTTCAAAAAATGCTGATGGGTTTGGGAATGGTGTTCGTCTTTTTGGGTGCGCCTCAGGCCATGAACCTGCGCGCTCAGGAATTTTTGAATCAGCGCATTACCGTTTCTTTTCAGCAGGGGAAAGTTGAGAAGGTACTGGAATATCTTGAAGGAAAGGCGGGAGTCAGCTTCCTGTATAGCCCGGAACTGATTGCTTCTAACCGCAAGATTTCTTTCGACATGCCAAACACCCGGTTTTCAGACATTCTGGAAGGTCTGTCTCAGAAACTGCAGATCAGCTATGAAATTTCCGGCAAAACAATTATCCTGAAACCACAGACAGCGAACAAGCCGAAAGTGACCTCAGGTTTGAGCACGTCAGCAATTGATAAGACGATTTCTGGTGTGGTATTGGATGAAAACGGAGCGGGATTACCGGGCGTTAACATTCAGGCGAAAGGTAGCACGGTGGGGACAAGTACTGATGTTGATGGTAAATTTCGTTTGTCTGTAGCTAACGATGTCGCAGCGCTTACATTCTCTTATATAGGATACATTACCCAGGATGTTGCCATTACAAACAGTAATGAAGTGACCGTGAACCTGGAGCCCGACACAAAAAGTCTGAGCGAGGTTGTCGTAGTAGGTTACGGAACGGTAAAGAAGAAAGATCTGACAGGTTCTGTGGGTTCGGTTGACGCTGAAAAAATCACTTCGCGTGGTACTACATCGGCATTGGGCGCGATCCAGGGTGCTGTAGCTGGTGTGGATATCAGCAGTAATTCTGTTCGTCCGGGCGGTGGCTTTTCTATTCAGATCCGTGGCCAGAACTCGCTTGCAGGTGGCGGGCCACTGTATGTTGTCGATGGTGTCGTTACTTCGGACATTAACTTTTTGAACCCGAATGACATTGAGCAGATAGATATTTTGAAAGATGCTTCCTCCACAGCCATTTACGGATCAAGGGGATCAAACGGAGTGGTGATCGTGCGTACCAAAAACGCAGGTAAACCAGGCGGAACACGTACCCAGGTAACATACGACGGATATTACAGTATCAGAGAGCTGGCTCGTATTCCGGACTTTATGGACGGAAGAGAATGGGTTGATTTCCGTACTTCAGCCTACTACCAATATGCAAACGGAGCCTATTCATTACCACAAAAAGGGCCTATTTTGCAAAACAGCCCTTTGCTTGAACGCCGTTTGTACGACGAAAACTACGAGGATTGGTTGAAACTGGGTACAAGGGCAGGGAAGCAGCAAAACCATTACCTTGGGATATCAGGAAATAGCGAAAAGCTTTCCTATAATCTGGGTTTAGGATATCAGAATGAAGAAGGAAATTTTATCAATGAAGATCTGAACCGCTACACCATTAAGCTGTCTGCTGAACACAAGGCATCTAAATTTTTCTCAGCCGGGGGAAGTGTAAACATGACGATGGGTATCAATAACTCGGGAAGCCAGAACGGCTACCGTGATGTGTTACGTATGCCAAATATTTTGGGAGCGTACGACGAAAATGGTAATCTGATCGAACAGCCGGGAATTGCAGCTTCTATCCAGGGAACAGGTAACTTCACTAGCTCGCCAAACCCGCTTCTGGAGATCAACAGCGGAACGGAAGAGATTCGTCGTTATGATATTCTTGGAAGCATTTTTGCTGAGATCCGCCCTTTCGAAGGACTTTCTTTCCGCTCATCTTTATTGCCGCGCTTCAACAGAAGCAGAACGGGCCGATATTACGGGGTTGTTAACGGAAACCGAAGCCAGGATCATGCCTTTCAATCCAATACGGAGAACTTTGAGTTTACCTGGGACAATGTTCTGAACTACACAAAAAGCCTGAACGGTGGTCACAATGTAAATGTATCGTTGATTCACAGTGCTTTCAAAACACGTTTTGAGCGTATTCAGGCTGCGTCAAATAACCTGCCTTATGATTCGCAGTGGTATAACCTGTTTAGCGGGACAGTCGTTAATGCAAGTTCAAATACCGCTTATTCAGAGACGGCCTTACTTTCTTATGCGGCACGCGCCAACTACGATTACAAGGGAAAATATTTTGTAACAGGAACGCTTCGTTATGACGGAAGTTCCAAATTGAGAGACAAGTGGCAAGCATTTCCATCTGCAGCTCTGGCCTGGAGAATTTCAGAAGAGCAATTTGCGAAAGCTCGTTTCTTGTCTGATCTGAAAGCACGTGTAAGTGTTGGTTTCTCAGGAAACAACAATGGAATCAGCGCTTACGGAGCTCAGCAAACTCCTGAAACAGGAAGTCTTGTTTGGTACGACTACGACGGAACGGTAGTGTCAGGATTTGCTCCGGGGCGTCCTGTAAACCAGGGAATCACATGGGAAAAGACACGTGAATTGAACTTTGGTATTGACTATAGCTTGTTCAATTACAGGGTATCCGGTGCGATTGATTTGTATGATAAGCTGTCTGACGGTCTGTTGATGAGCCGTGCACTGACGATCGAGTCAGGTGTGCCAAGCATGACTGATAACATCGGATCGGTGAGTAACAGAGGTATCGAATTGTCATTGCAGACAATAAATCTGCGTACCGAAAATTTCCAATGGAGCACCGACTTTGTTTTCTCTCACAATCGTAACGCAATTGAATCGCTATACGGTAAAAAAGAAGATGTTCCGGGTGAAGCACGTTTTATCGGAAAACCTATCAATGTAATTTATGATTACAGATTGACAGGCATCTGGAAAATGTCACAAGCCGAAGAAGCATTGAAATGGGGACAACAGCCGGGTCAATCGATCGCGCAGGATCAGAATGGCGACGGAAGAATCACAGCGGCAGAAGACAGGGTGATTTTGGGAAGTCCGGATCCTACATGGACAGGAAGTGTGACGTCTAATATCCGCTACAAAAACTGGGATTTCTCATTCAACTTCTTTACACGCCAAGGGGTATTTGTGAATGACCGTTTCTTAGAAGAATTTGGTCCGGGCAACAACCAACGCGGGAGGCCGAAAATTAATTTTGACTACTACGTGCCGCCTGGCGTTGATCGTTATGACTGGAACACCTGGGGAACGAGTGCGACTGGTGCGCCTACAGCTACATGGGGAAACAGCGGCGCAGGAAATGAAGATGCTCAATATCCTCACTCCATTAATGCTGGTCCTTACAACGGAAGTAATGGAAACTACACCAATGCCTCATTTGTGAAGCTTCGTAATATTACCCTTGGTTATACACTTCCATCCAAAGTTTTGGAAAGAATGAAAATGAGTCAACTGAGAATTTATGGTAATGTGTTGAATCCACTCACATTCACGAAATACAAAGGATGGGATCCTGAATATGCTACAACAGCTTTGGCAAGTGGTAACGGACCAAGTAATATCACCTACCAGATCGGAGTTAACGTTAAATTCTAAGCGAAATCACAATGAAGAAAATATTTAAACCGCTCGTTGTCGTAGCGCTTATGCTCACAGGGTGCAGCGACTTTTTGGAAGAGGATAACAAGGGAGGTATATCCAACGAAGACTTTTATAAAACGGAAACCGGCTACCAGACCCTGGTAACTGCTTCCTACAATACCCTCCGGACATCCTACCGTAATACGCCATGGTTGCAATTGGCAGGTACTGACATCTACAATCTTTCCCGCGGTTTTGCAGAAAGAGGGATTATGGAGTATGAGCAGCTTTACCCGGAAAACGGTCCGGTAAAGACATTTTATCAGAACAGCTACAACGCTATACAGACCATTAATATGGCTTTGTATTACAGCGATATTGCCCAGCTAAGTGACGCGAACCGTAAGCTATTAACTGCTGAGCTGAGGTTCCTGCGTGCATTTTATCACTTTTTACTAGTGGAGCAATTTGGCGGCATTATTATCAACAATGAAGCCACGTTCGCCCCACGAATGGATCTGCCGCGGGCTACGTTAGCAGATTCTTATCAGTTTATTATTTCTGAAATGGAAGCTGCACTGCCTGATTTGGGAACTGCCAAGGCAAAGGTAAACAAGAGAACAGCAAACCATTATCTGGCGAAGGTATATCTGACACGCGGCTGGGACCTTGCAAGTACTGCTGATTTCGAGAAAGCTAAAACTTATGCAACTGCTGCAATCAATGGCCAGGCTATTACAATTCCTTTTGAACAGCTTTGGTCACCAACGAATCAGAATAACGAAGAGGTGATATTTGCAGTACAATACGATGCGAAATCTATCGCTTCGGAATCTGACGGGAACAACCAGCAGGGTATTTTTGGCCCATATCTGGGAGGCTCAGAATTGAACCATAAGTACATGAACGGGAATATTTTTCCTTCATGGAATCTGCATAATTTTTTCAAAGAGAACGACGCGCGTTACGAAGCGACTTTTATGCTGACCATCTATGATCAGTATTTTGATTATTATGATGCATCGAAAAACAAAAATACGATTCCGATTCGTGCGCACTACCCACGTGTTTGGGGTAGGGAATACACCAGTGCGGATTCGTTGGCATACCGTACCGCGCACGCAGGACAGATCGCGGGCAACTTCCGTTTCTATCCTTTCCGCATGGATGAAAACCGTTACCGCGCTTCGTTTGAAAGTGATATGTTTATGCCTGTTGTGAAAAAATTTGACAGTCCGTCCACAAGAGCCATTTTCAACACACACGCCAGTGTGAGAGATATCGTATTGGCCCGGGTTGCAGAAACCTATTTTCTATATGCGGAAGCATGTATCGGTCTGAACGATTTACCGACTGCTGCTCAGTATGTACAAAAAGTACTGGATCGTCCGGGTAACGCAAAAGATGGTGCAAAACTTTTGCCTAATGTAGATATCGCTACAGCCGGAAGTCAGACTGCCGCCTTGGATGCATACCATATTGAAACTGCGAAAGAGTTCGTTGGCGAATACAACCGCTGGCCGGAATTACGCCGCACCAAGAGGCTGAAGGACCTCACCGCACGTTACAATTTCGATATCAAAAGAATAGGAGTGGATGCAGCATTCCGCGGCTTGGGTGGAGCAGATAAAATCTACCGTCCAATTCCTCAGGATGCGATCAATCTTAATGAAGCAGAGATAATCCAGAATCCTGGTTATTAATAAAGAGAAGTTACTTTAAGGGAAACAAAAAAAGAAGGGTGATGCCATTAACTGAGCATCACCCATTCTTTTTTACAGGGGCACTATGTCATAGGTTAACTAGTTCCAACCGCCACCGAGCGCCCGGTAGACATTCACCATTGCATTCATTTGCTGCATTCTGGTTTCTACCAGCTCGAATTTAGTTTCGAGCGCCTCACGTTGGGTGAGTAACACTTCCATATAATCAGCACGGGCTGACATGAAAAGTCTGTTGGAAATCGCAGTAGATTGATTCAGCGCTTCCACTTCCCGCCTTTTCAGATCGTAACTTTTTTCCAGGTTATCAATATTGGAAAGCTGATTGCTCACCTCGATATAACCATTCAGAATCGTGCGCTCATAATTATACACCGCCTGAATCTGCTTGGCATTGGCATTGTAATAAGTAGCTCTGATCGCATTTTTATTGATCAAAGGGCCCATCATGTCACCAATCAACGACCCCATCAGCGATTCCGGTAGTTTCACCAGATACGCCGGATTAAAGGCCCGTAAACCGATACTTGCCGAAATTCCCAAAGAAGGATAAAACGCAGCGCGCGCAACCTGTATATCCAGCTTCGCAGCCGAGAGGTCAAGTTCAGCCTGTCTGATATCAGGGCGGTTGGCAAGCAATTGAGCAGGAAGTCCAGCCTTCATAACCTCAGGCATTAGTGTTTCGTAATTTTGAGTGCTGCGAGCCACGCGCTGAGGGAATCTGCCGACCAAGAAATTGATACGGTTTTCAGCTTCAACGATTTTTTGCTGAATACCAAACTGCATATTCTGCGTTTTCAAAACCTGGGCTTCAAAACGTTTTACTGCAAGTTCAGTTACACGCGTCGCATCCTTTTCCAACCTCACGATGCGCAACGCATTACTTTGTATCTCAATATTCTGCTGAACGATACTTAGCTGATTATCCAACGCGAGCAATTCATAGTAGGAGTTGGCTATCTCTGCTGCCAGGTTGGTCATCATGAAGTTTTTTCCTTCAATAGACGACAGATAACGCTGCACAGCTGATTTTTTAGCATTACGCAGCTTGTGCCATATATCGACTTCCCAACGAGCATATGCACCGATCTGCGCATCCGGAAGTGGTTCAGGAGTTTCTCTGCCTGGTTTGATTTCCGTAGTCGCCTCACTGGCGCCAATGTTGGTATAGCGTGCTGCTTTCTCAACACCTAATCCACCTTTCAGACCTACAAATGGCAGGTATTCCCCTTTACGCGCACTGATCTCGTTTTTAGAAATTTCGATTTCCTGCATCGTAATATTCAGCTCCTGGTTATTGCTGAATGCCGAATCAATCAGCGCATTCAGGTTGGGATCTGAGAAGAATGTTTTCCAGCTGATCTGACCCGAATTGGTTGAATCCAGCGAGCTGCTGAATTGAGCGGGAACACCCTTGTTTTCGCTTTTTTGCACGACGGCAGGCACGTGGCAGGCCGTGTAGGTAAGGCCCATAAATACGAGCCCTACCCAATTTATGATTCTTTTATTATGCATGATCCTGGTTTTCGTCTGTTTGAGGGAAAGTGTCAATAGCATGTACAAGCTCTTCTGTCAGTGAGCCGTCTTCTTCATCTTTGATCAACTGGCGACCGTCGGCAATCTTTGCAAATATGTAGTACAAGCCAGGTATAATAATGACTCCGAAAATAGTCCCGAAGAGCATACCTCCCATGGCAGATGCACCAATGGTACGGTTACCGATAGCACCTGC
>DASYHR010000690.1:0-1679 GCA_035998385.1 Dyadobacter sp.
TTGTTTCAGTTCATTGATTGCCGTTGTCAAATCGCCTTTTTCGAGTTGCGTATTTTCCCAAATCGACTCTTCCATAATTCTGCTGAAAACGATCTTCGGCATGTCTGTGAAGATTTTTCCGGCTGCATGATCCTGGTTGCTGATATCTTCGGCTACAGAATTCCAATAGGGAATGAAACCCTCCGCCAGTTTTCGTCCCAGTACGATACAATCCACCGTTTCCGTCAATGCTCCTACATAATCGTTGAGATCCTGCGACCAGTTGGCTGATGCCCAATCCATTTCTCCTTCCGGCCCGGCCATCAGCCCATCAACGGTTACCTGTACCTGAAGTTTTAACTTTCTCATTGTCCGGTGTTATTTTTTGTTCATTACAAAGGTAAAAGCAATCTCTTATTACTTACTTGCTCTTCTTGTTTGACGTGCGTTATTTTTGACAAAATTCAGTTTATAAGCCAATCGGACTATGAACGGCATACTTTTTCTGCGGATTATCAATAATTTGTGCGGGCTCCAGCTCCTCAATCTATACTGACTTTTCAATCGCACTATGACGCTACTCTGGAAATATTTAAAACCAAGCCGTAATCTGATCGCTGTCGCACTTGTGTTTGCAGCCATTGCGCAGGCACTCAACCTGATCGACCCTATTATTTTCGGAGAAATCATTGACCGGTTTACTAAAAACACAAACCAGTATACCGAACAACAACTCATCAGATCGATCAGTCTTTGGCTGCTACTGGCACTGGGTATCGCGATTTGCTCACGGCTCTTCAAAGCGTTGCAGGATTATTTCATGCGAAAAGCGGTGGCTAGTTTTGGTATGAATATTTTTAATGAAGGACTCAAACAAACACTCCGGCTCTCCTATCAGGAGTTCGAACAGGGACGAAGCGGCAGCACTTTATCTGTACTTCAAAAAGTAAAAACTGATTCGGAGCGATTTATTAACGCCTTCATCAATGTACTTTTTTCTTCACTGGTCGGGGTTTCTTTTCTGATCTGGTATAGCATGAGCCGGAACTGGCTGCTGGTTCCGGTCTTTTTTATCGGTGTATTATTACTCGGTTCACTCACAGGCCTGCTGTCAAAGAGAATCAAGTTTATTCAGCGTTCGATTAATAAAAAATCAGAAAAACAGGCTGGAGTCATCACCGAAAGTTTACGAAACATAGAGCTCGTCAAAAGCTTCGGCCTCACATTTTCGGAGATCAGGCGGCTCAATGATTTGACCGAGAACATCTACAATCTGGAAATGCAGAAAGCCCGGAAAGTAAGTTTTCTTTCCTTTGTGCAGGGCAACCTGCTTGCTGTACTCAAACAGTCCATATTATTTATCCTGTTATGGCTCATTTTCCGTGATATTCTCAGCACAGGCGAGTTGATAGCGATGCAATTTATTTCGGTTGCTATTTTCACTCCTTTGCAGGATTTGGGTAATCTGATCATCCTGTACCGTGAGGCGCATGCTTCACTCACAACTTTTGATGGTATTATGCATAAGCCGATTGAGCAACGGCCCGAAAATTCGATTGAAGTGGGTCCTTTGCACAGTTTACGCTTCCAGGATGTTGTTTTTCGCCATCGGACATCCGGCTTCAATGCGATAGATAAACTGTCATTTTCCATTTCCACGGGTCAAACCATCGCCTTTGTAGGGCCCTCCGGTTCAGGAA
>DASYHR010000697.1:0-1588 GCA_035998385.1 Dyadobacter sp.
TTGTTTCAGGATGCCCATTTCCAATAATGCTTTAATGTCCCGTAATGCTGTGTCTTTGCTGGTTTTGGTAATTTTTGCCCATTTAGACGTCTGTAATTTTCCATCGAATCCGTCAAATAGTTTGTTTAACATCATACGCTGACGTTCATTAATACCCGTTTGTTCATGTAATTTCCAAAATTCTGATTTCCGTATGACACGATGCGTAATGTCTTCAGATACGAGCATAGCATTTTTTAAACAATGTAAAAACCACTCTAGCCATTCGGTAATATCACCGGAACTATGTTGAACTTTTTGTAAAACTTCATAGTAACGCTTACGTTCCGTCAGGATTTGTGCAGACATACTGTAAAATCTTTCACCACTTCCTTCCGAACGAGCCAGTAGCATGTCGGTTAATGCTCTTCCGATTCTGCCATTACCGTCGTCAAAAGGATGAATGATAATAAACCAAAAATGAGCGATTGCTGCTTTTACTACAGGGTCAAGCACGTTATCATTATTAAACCAATCCAAAAATTGATCCATCTCAGTTTTAACCAGTTCAGGCTTTATCGCCTCGTAGTGAACTTTTTCTTTTCCCATTGCGCCTGAAACAATCTGCATTTCACCAGTTCTGTATTTGGCTACTTCAATCTTATAGGGCCCGCTGTAGCCTGTAGGAAAAAGTGCTGCATGCCATCCGAACAAACGCTCTTCTGTTAAAGGGAAGTGATACCGTTGTGTAGCATCAAGCATCATTTCAACGATCCCTTCGATATGTCGGCTACTTGGAATAAGCTCCCCGGTATTGATGCCGAGACGTCGCGCAATTGACGAGCGAACCTGATTATAGTTTAGTATTTCACCCTCTATTTCGGATGATTTTACAACATCCAGAGTTAAAGTAGTAAGTGTAGCCTCCTCTTTGGCAGAAAAACCGAGCATGTTCATTTGCCCGATAGCTTTACCCTGCATGTGCCGAACCTCACCAAACACCGCGTTGATGGCCTTGTATTGCCAGGTGAATGCAGTCCAGTTTGTATGTTCGTAGATATACTTTGCCATCTCTATATTTCATAATGCAGTAAATATATCACCTATTCGCCGCAAATTTGCAGTGAATAATGAAGTATTCGACGCATCATACTCCCGATGGAACTGGGGGTGCCAATTTCTCAATCCATTCCGAAGGTGCTTCCACGGTAAAATTCTCAACTATTCCATCTGTAGTGGTAATTGCCAGACCATTGTTAACCAAGCCTAACGTCTTAGTGCGGCATACACTTGTGATATCTGTCAGGGGGATAGACAGCTTGTGGGGTTGAATGTTGAGTTTTTGAGATTTGAAGATGAGTCTTTTGTTGGTCAGTACCAGTTTGCCACCGACAGCGTCGATACCTTTTAAGTGCGTGCCGATTGATTGTAATATCAAGAATTCATCGTTGTCCAATTCAATCTTCGGACCTTGCTCTTGTGGGCTTTTTGTCTTTGTAAAACGAGAGGCGAGATATACAAGTCCTCCGATAAAAACAAAAGAAATCAACGTCCCAGAAATTGCTATCATAACTGTACGACTATCCAATTTTTCTGCAGTGAATAAACG
>DASYHR010000704.1:0-2750 GCA_035998385.1 Dyadobacter sp.
ATGAAGAAGCTCAGAATCAAAGTTTCTGTTTTCGCGGTAATGATGTTATTTACTGCAACAGCTTTTGCGCAGAAACCAACTATTTACCATCCCGAAGCTGATGCCAAAGCCCAGATCGCCGCGGCTGTATCGAAAGCAGGAAAGAATAATAAACACGTTTTGCTGCAGATAGGAGGCAACTGGTGCAGCTGGTGTATTCTGTTTGACAAGCTTGTGAATGGTAACGATACACTGAAGACGTTTCGCGACAATAATTACGAAATGCTGCACGTGAACTATAGCCCCGAAAACAAAAACGAAGATGTGCTTGCTGCAATGGATTATCCGCAACGTTTCGGCTTTCCTGTATTTGTGATTCTGGATGGCAAAGGTAAACGGATCCATACACAGAACTCTTCGTACCTTGAAAAAGGGAAGGGGCATGATCCCGCCAAGGTGCTTGAATTTTTTGAACAGTGGGCACCCGCGTCCCTTGATCCTGCCAGTTACAAAAAGAACTAACTGAGCAAATTTTTATTCAGCAGGAACCTTTAGCATGGTTCATGCTTTTACCGGTGATATTGGATTTTAAGTGCTATCCATAATCCTCACATTATTTTCTCCCCACCCGCTGGCATTAGTACATTCCCCTGTAATGGTATAGATCCCCTGTTTTCCAACGCTTTGGTTTAAGATATCGCGTAGTAACATCATTTACTGTGTAAAACTAGTTTTGTTTTAAATACACTCTTGTAGTATTGTTTCGGTTCTTCAATATAGATTAGTACGATAAGAGAAAGCTTCAAAGACTCTACATTTACAAAGCGAATTTCTGTGGCACTCGTATGGGGCGTCAAAAAATCGTTTATCCAAATACGCCTTCTCGTTATGCACACTTCTTCATTTTTTTACCCGATTTTCAATTCCCTTGAATTGAATTTGACACTACTGAATCATCCCTGCCAGCTCCTGCCGGATTATTCTCATTATCTGCAAACAAGCAGGCTGGCAAACAGGAATTATTTTCCAGTTCGATAAGGTGTATCCGGCATTTTGATATGTATATCCTTCCATTTTACTCATTTCATATGAAAGCAAAACAACTACTGACAAAAGCATTCTACCCTGCTGCCTTAGCAGGTCTCTTATTTACTTCATCTGCAGCTTTGGCGCAGGTGAAAATCGGTGCCGCACCTAACGTAATAGCACCCAATGTAAACCTGGACGTGCAGTCCACGAACGGCAACAGGACTGTCGTATTAAAAGACAATGGTTTCGTAGGGATCGGCACAGTTGCTCCTACAAACCTGCTTACGCTGGGGCCGGGAGTAGGAGGAAACGTTACAGCTGCAGGCGGCAAAAAGCTGGCTGTATATCAGGCCGCGACAGGAGATGATTTTTACGGGCTGGGTGTCAACGCCGGCGTTTTACAATTCCATGCTGCGTCTCTTCCCGATGAGGCTCCGGCGATGGTCCTTACAGGAGCAGGTTCGGTTGGTATCGGTACCACTGCTCCAATCAGCAAACTTCATGTCCATCAAGCCGCCGAACCAGGGTTTGGCTCAACCGTTGCAGCCTTCGGTCGCGCAGACAATAAGTTACTTTTCTTCGAAACGTCTGCAACAGCAGGCGCTTACAACGGGCTGGTTAATCAGGGCGATGCACACATTATCTTTTCTCCCGACGGAGATCCCTATGCAGCTGCAGAAACAGGACTGGTGATTGCGCCATGGAGTACAAGTCCGACAAGCCCGGGGTTGAAAATCATGGAAAGTGGTAACGTGGGTGTCAATGTAGCAAATCCTGTAGCTCCCCTTCATGTGGGATTAACCAAATCTATAAACTCTACAGCTAATTATCTCTATTTCAATGTACAGTCCGGGACATTGATGACTACGCCCGCGGGCGCGCAACCGATTAGCGTGTATGCGGCAGGCAGTATTGTATCAGGCAATGCTTTTATGGCTACCAACGGAGTGATCACAAGCTCTGATGCCCGTATTAAAGATGTAATGGGGAGAAGCAACAGTAGTCGGGATTTGGCAGTGCTTCGTGCTATTGAAATCACCGATTATGTACTGAAAGATAAGGTCAGGTTTGGGAATAAACCAGTGAAAAAGGTGATCGCTCAGCAGTTGGAAACGGTCTATCCAATGGCTGTTAATACCAATTCTGATTTTATACCCAACATTTATGCAAAAGCACTGGCAGTTACAGCAAAAGGGCAAACTGTGACGCTGACGCTCGCGACCAATCCCGATTTGAAAAAGGGAGATAAAGTAAGATTGTATACAAAAAATAATGAAGAGGTATACACTGATGTGATTGATGTCGCTGGCAATAGTTTCACAGCTCACATTGACAAGCCGGAATCAGAGTATTTCGTCTTTGGGAAAAAGGTAGATGATTTCCGTGCAGTGGATTATGATGCGATCGCAATGCTCAACGTAAGTGCAACTCAGGAATTAGCCAGACAAGTTGAAGAATTGAAAGCTAAAAACCAGGCCTTACAAGGTAAAGTTGCCGTAATTGATGAGCTGAAAGCTGAAAATGAGGCACGTAAAGAGCAGTCGGATAAACTGGAAGCGAAATTGACCAGGATCGAAAAGGTAATGGGTCTTTTCTCAGAGGAAGATAGAGCTGCGATTGTTCAGAAATAACTTCCTTTGATTGAGTCAATACGGTGGGTATTGATATGCATTCTTATAAAAAGTCCGGACTGCGACAGTGCAGTTCCGGACTTTTTAGCTTTGTAAATTTTATTCAGCAGG
>DASYHR010000715.1:0-10409 GCA_035998385.1 Dyadobacter sp.
TTTTTTCGGGTGTGTTAAGCACATGTTGCGTAAATCTTATCAGACTGCTATGAACGATTTTTACCTTTGCAAGCAGCTCAGCGGTTCTGAAAAATAGTACGGGTTTTTGCATTGACCAACGGAACAGACTTCTCGTAAGCGGAAACCGGGAAGCTAAGGTATACAGCGGATGTTCCGAAACTCCGTCGGGTGCGATCAGAAAAGCTTTATCAATCCTGTCTGGGTAAGATTCCAAAGTTGCCAGAGCAAATCTGCCGCCCATGCTAAAACCTGCGATGTCGAATCGGGTAATATCGTTTTTTTGAAGAAAATCTGTGATTGTATCCTTCCAGATTTCTTTTGTAATTAGCTCCGGATCAGATAGTTTTTTTCCAGTGTTTGGCGGATTGCTTTCGCCATGAAAAAACAAGTCGAAGGCGTAGATTGTGTAGTGATCGCCAAGGTTTTCAACAAAAGGTTGAAAACAGCTGACACCGTCCTGCCCGATTCCGTGGAAGGCAAGGAGAGTATTAGGGCCATGGCCAAGTTTGTGGTAGTGGAGATTAGCTACCAATGCTGAACAATGTTGTAAAGTGGGAAATTGGGGTCCTTCCCGACTATGGTTAGCTTTTCTTCCAGGCCCTGTGAAATTATTAACCTGTCAAATGGGTCCTTGTGAAAGAATTCCAATTGACTTACACGAAGGACATGTAAAAAAGAAATAGGTAAAATCTGAATCTCCGTTTTTAACAATTCATTTAAGAAGTTGTCAAATGAGCTCATCAAAGCAAGTTTTCCTAAACTTAATTTGATGCTTATTTCCCATAATGAAGCTATGCTTATATACTTTATATTGGCTTCATCCTCAATTATTTGCCGGGCTTTGACAGATAAGGATGAATCCCCTTCCAAAAACCAAATGAGTGTGTGGGTATCAAGCAAATAATTCACGGCATGTACTCCTTAAAGTCTTCTAAAGGAGCATCGAAGTCTTCTTGCATAGAGAAGGTTCCCTTCATCATCCCAAATTTCAATTTCTTTTTCTGTAGATTTTTAATGTCATGTTTGTCAATTAAAAAATCTATAAAATCTACGACTTCCTCCTTCAAGCTTGGGGGAAGCTGTGATACTTTAGTTAAAAATTCCAACTCGCTCATTGTCTTGCTATTTGAAGTAAGTTAAATCAAAATTGAAAGATATCCAAGCAAGCGAACTTACCCGGATATCTCCATTTGGCTTTATTACGACTCCATCAAATAAGCCTTGATAAAATCGTTGATTTCACCATTCAACACAGCTTCGGTGTTCGAAGTCTGGTGATCGGTGCGATGGTCTTTTACACGGCGGTCGTCCAATACGTAACTCCGTATTTGTGATCCCCATTCGATTTTGCGCTTCGAAGCTTCCACTTCTGCGCGTGCTGAATTCCGTTTTTCAAGCTCAATCTGATACAAACGCGACTTCAAAAGACGTATTGCTACTTCTTTGTTCATTAGCTGTGAACGTTCCTGCTGACAGGCAATAACGATCCCTGAAGGTTTGTGATGCAGACGTACTGCCGTTTCAACCTTGTTCACGTTTTGTCCACCTGCTCCACCGGAACGGTATGTATCCCAGGTGATATCCGCCAGATTGACGTCAATCTCAATGTTATCATCAGCCAATGGATAGACATACACCGATGTAAATGAAGTATGGCGTCTTGCATTGGAATCAAACGGTGAAATACGAACAAGGCGGTGTACGCCATTTTCAGATTTCAGATTTCCGTAGGCATACTCACCATCAATTTCCAGGGTAACGGATTTGATTCCGGCCACATCACCGTCCTGCAAATCTACCTCACGTACTTTGTAGCCGTTTTTCTCTGCCCACATGATGTACATCCGCATCAGCATTGACGCCCAGTCCTGAGACTCGGTACCACCTGCGCCGGAGTTGATTTCGATTACGGCAGGCAATTCATCGCCTTCCTCACCCATCATTTTCCTGAACTCTATTTCATCCAGCTTGTCGGACAGCTTTTTACCTTCTTCGTCCACTTCTTCTTCGGTGGCTTCGCTGGCATCATAAAATTCCCAGATCGTGTCCAGATCGTCGCGTAGCCGTGCAAGTTCCTCGTATCCGTTGGTCCAGAATTTGAGACCGCGGATTTCGCGCATCGTTTTTTCTGCACGGGTAGAGTCACCCCAAAATTCAGGTTGAACAGTCTGCTGTTCAAGGTCTTCTAGTTGTCTTTTTCGGTTATCGTAGTCAAAGATACCTCCCCAAAGCCTCTACACGGGCCTTCAAGTCTTTCAATTGCTCTGCTGTCATTTGAAGTTTTGAATTTTTAGTTAAAAATTACCTTGCTGCCAGGTTGTGATTTACCTGATTAAAAACGATTACGGTGCGCTGCACCTTCCGACGTTGTCCTTTAATGTTAAGTTCTACAAATATTACGGAGCTCTGCGCCTGGGTTCCGGATAGGTGCAGAGCACCTTCATATTTGTAGAAATCAGATACCAAAGATTTGAAAAGGTGCGGCGCACCGTAATATTTGTACCAACTAAGGTTTGAAAGTTACAAAAGTACAACAAATGATGATTAACAACAGGTTCACGCAAATACGTTGCATTGTCGGTGTAGGCATTCCGGCAAATCGTCTTAACTTTGTGGCAAATTTTTTGTCAACCCATTTCTTACAAACAAAAATACCAGAAAATGGCTCAAACATATGACGTGATCGTTGTTGGAAGCGGTCCCGGTGGTTATCCCGCAGCAATCCGTGCCTCTCAATTAGGTCTTAAAGTTGCAATCGTTGAAAAAGAGAGTTTAGGTGGAATTTGCTTGAACTGGGGTTGCATCCCTACCAAAGCACTTCTTAAAAGTGCTCAGGTTTTTGAATACATCAAGCATGCCAAAGATTATGGTATCAATGCCGGAGAATATTCTGCAGATTTTGGCGCGGTGATCAAACGTAGCCGTGGTGTTGCTGATACAATGAGTAAAGGGGTTTCCTTCCTGATGAAGAAAAATAAGATTGACGTCATCATGGGAACCGGTAAAGTGAAAGGAAGCAAAACTGTTGCTGTTACCGACAAAGACGGAAAAACAACTGATTATACTGCTGGAAAAGGTGTTATTATCGCTACTGGTGCACGTGCACGCGAGTTGCCGAACATCAAAATAGACGGAACAAAAGTAATCGAATACCGTAAGGCGATGAGTCTTGAAAATCAGCCTGAGTCTCTTCTGGTTGTAGGTTCAGGAGCGATCGGAATGGAATTCGCTTACGTATATGCTTCAATGGGAACAAAGGTTACTGTTGTTGAATTTCTTCCAAACCTTGTTCCTGTAGAAGACGAGGACATCTCGAAAGAAATTGCAAAACAGTACAAAAAACTAGGTATCGAAACCCTTGTAAATTCTTCAGTTCAAACTGTAGACACAAGCGGAAAAGGATGCAAAGTTTCTGTTAAAACGCCGGATGGAGAGAAAACTTTCGAAGTTGATGTAGTATTGTCAGCTGCCGGAATCGTTTCGAACATCGAAAATATTGGTCTGGAAGAAACAGGTATCAAAACTGATAAAGGTAAGATCTCTGTTAACGAGTGGTATGAAACCAGCGTTCCTGGTTTCTACGCAATTGGTGACTGTACGCCTGGGCCTGCTTTGGCGCACGTTGCAACTGCAGAAGGTATCATCTGCGCTGAAAAAATCGCAGGACATAAAACTGAAGCTCTGGATTACGGCAACATCCCGGGGTGTACTTACTGTCAGCCTGAAATTGCTTCTGTTGGTTTTACTGAAAAGAAAGCCCGCGAAGCTGGTTACGATATCAAAGTTGGTAAATTCCCGTTCAAGGCGTCTGGTAAAGCGGTTGGTGCCGGTGTTACTGACGGTTTCGTGAAAGTTATTTTTGATTCGAAATATGGTGAGTTCCTTGGAGCACATATGATTGGGGCAAACGTAACAGAAATGATTGCGGAAGTGGTTGTTGCCCGTAAACTGGAAACAACTTCTCACGAAATCATGCGTGCGATTCACCCTCACCCAACGATGTCAGAAGCATTGAAAGGTGCTGTTGAAGCGGCATACGGAGAAGCTATAGATTTGTAAGGAAGCCATTGTCCGTCCGCTATCGGCTTTTAGCTTTTTGAAAAAAATAGAGCCCTGATGACTTTGGTCGTCAGGGTTTTTGTTTGCTGTGGCAAACGTGAATATTTATCAATATCTTTCTTTCCTGATTAGCCGACTCTTGTTATGTCAGTTCTAAAAATAAAATCTCAACATTATGAGAATATCACTTCTCTAGTAAGGCTGAACAGGCTTGCTGAGAAATTGTATCATGCCAATCCGTTAAATAAAAAAAAGATAGTGATGGATATCAGTAGTGACGATGTACAAAGTCTACTCGCAGGGTTGAACCGTTTTCAGGTCAAATATTTGTTGGTTGGCGGAATGGCGGGTGTTGTACATGGTCATATCCGCACTACACAGGATATGGATTTATGGGTAAAAAATGACAAGGAGAATAGCGATGCATTGATCCAGGCGCTTCTGGCAAATGAAGTAGCAGGAGCTGATTTGCTTAATGGTATGCCCTTAATCTTTGGATGGACATCTGTTCGTTTTGGACTGTCAGGATTTGAACTTGATTTAGGTCATTCGCTTAAAGCATTTGTTGAAGCAGACTTCGATGCCTGCTACGCCCGTTCACTACATGCTGATTTTGATGGAATCCCTTTTCAGGTTATCAGTCTTCAGGACTTAATAAAGGAGAAAGCCACTACTGCACGCCCCAAAGATCTGGCTGACCTGGAGGAGCTACAGCGGATATGGGAATCGCACCAATGAACCAGATTGGTTTAGAGGTAAGGGATTGAGTAGAGACCTGAATCAAAGACAGAGTACAACATATTCGATAGCTTGGTAGAAAATATTGCTTTTTCTGCTTCAATTGCCTTTTAATACTTCCTAAATTTATACTACCCAAAAAACATGACAATTTTAATTGTATCTTCGGGCACTTAACGTTAAAATAGTGATATTCAGCATTGGATCGGGTAGTATATTCAAACCGTTTTGAGACCGTTTGGCACGAAGAGCATGAAAGAAAATCGCAATGGGGGCATCGTGTTTTTTCTATTGCGCTCATTTTAGGCTATCCGGCTTTATCCATACTTTATTACCTCAATCAACATCCTGATTTTATCATACTTTTCAAGCTTGTTACCTCAGCGAGCTTCTGTTTTTCCACCATTTTTGCCTGGCACTTGTTCTATAAGTTGTCCAGCCAGAAGCTAGCATTCTACAATTACCTCATTCTCATATTTTTCCATACGGCGATTCTAGGTTCTGTTCCTCACGAAACTTACGAAAGAACCTGTTTCAATATGACGATCTGTCTGATCTTCTACTGTATGGTAATCCGCTGGCCCATTCGTAAGGCTATTTTATGCTCCGTACTCGTACTGGTTTTTTTCCCTTTGGCATTGTATCGCCTCAGCCCTGAAGCATTGGCTTTATTTATGAGAGAAGGAGGCGTTTTTTTCTTTTTGGCTCAATGCACTTTTCCTTTCATAGTGTGGCAGCGGCATAGCAATGAAAAAAGAACCTTCTACTACCAGTACTCTCTGCGTGAACAAAATGAGATATTGGAAAAGCAGGTAGCTATTGCTGAAAAGGCAACGCGCGCTAAAACGGACTTTCTTTCTATGATGAGCCATGAGATCAGGACGCCATTAAACGGCATTGTGGGCGTTGTACATCTGCTGCTCAAAGAAGATATTAAAACTGACTTCCGGAAGGAAATGACACAGACACTGCAGTTTTCTTCGAATCACTTAATGGCAGTCGTAAATGATATCCTCGACTTCAACAAAATCAACTCCAACCATGTAAAGCTGGATCACAAGCCGTTTGATCTCCCATTACTTTTGGATAATCTGCAGAAAACCTTTTTGCCAAAATCAAGAGAGAAAAATTTGAAGCTAGTTTTTGAAACGAAGGACAAGCTTCCATACCGTCTGATCAGTGATCAGGGACGGCTTCATCAGATTATTACCAATCTTATCCACAACGCAATCAAATTTACTGAATCAGGTGTGGTTGTTTTGACGGTAAGGGAAATTGTCAGAAGCGAAAAGACGGTCAGACTGCAATTTGAGGTGACTGACACAGGAATAGGGATCCCTGCCGACCAGCAGTCAGGAATCTTTGATTTGTTTACGCAGGGGGACAATCAGGGAATAAAAAAATATGGAGGGACAGGGCTCGGACTGGCAATTACGAAAGAACTGCTGCGGCTTTTTGGAAGTGAAATAAAGCTGCAAAGCGTTCCCGGAAAAGGAACGGAATTTTCATTTGCTATCGATTTTGAATTTACAAATCTGACTGATACTGAAGTGGCGGTACCACTTGTTGTGAAGCACACCATGTATACCGACACGAAGGTTTTGGTAGTGGATGATAACGCTACCAATCTATTACTTGCCACTACTTTTCTCAAAAGGAAAAATATCCTCACGGATACGGCTTTGAATGGTAAAGAAGCCTATGAAAAGTTTCTTAGCGTAAGTTATGATCTTATACTTATGGACTTGAGAATGCCTGTCATGAATGGTTTTGAGGCAACCCGACTGATCAGAGAACAGGGATCCGATATACCAGTAATAGCCGTTACAGCTTCTTCTTTTGAAGACGAGAAGGAGCGGGCTATGAGCAATGGTTTCTCAGATTATCTGGTCAAACCTTACCTGCCATCCGACTTTTACAAGATGATATTTTCACATTTAGATAAAAAGGCCAAATCTGTTAAGATTTAGCCTTCTGCACGATTATTTCACTTTTAGCCTTCTTTGCATCGCCTCTCGCCAGGTTGTAAGTATAATCCCTTCTTTCTCAATATACTTTTTCAATTCAGGATCGACCATGGCAAGGAAGTCCCCTTCTCTGGTAATATTGGAATCTGAAATATGCGGAAAAATTTCGGAGTGTATGGTACAATGCATGATAACCATAGTCAGTCCTGGTTTGATGTTCTTAATAGCATTGATATACTTCTCAGTCTTATATTTCTGAAGTGCTTTCTCCGATTTATCTCCATTTTCGGGTCCTTTCCAGCCATAACTGCTATTTTCAAGATCGTCCAATACCGGCAAACCTGCGTCCCAAAGCTGCTTACCCACGACGCGTGTCATCGCCAGCTGCTCTTTTATTACTTTTTCTTGTTGCTGAACAACCGAATTATGTCCTCCCGGAAACATCACAGGAATTTTTTCTTCCATACCCACCTTCAGATAACGTTGCAGGAATTCGGGAGTGGCAAACAACGTTCCCATATGTGAGTCCAAATGCGTCGGTTCCAATCCCATTGTACGTGCGCGCTCCAACTGCGCGCGAATTTCTGTTTCAACTTCATCGGGAGAAGCATTTTTTACTACTTCACCGACACTTTTCCACATAGCACCTTGTGAGTCCACAAGCCCTTTCACTTTGGGTTTTCCTGCCAATGGTCCCCAGCGATAATCCTGCCATTCGGAAGTCAGGGTCAGATGTAATCCAGCATCAATATCTTTGTTTGATTTCCAATAGTTGACAAATCCAGGCACCCAGCCGCAGGGCATCATCACACTTAATGAGTTAGCAACGCCTTCTCTTATGGCTTTAATGGCTCCCTGATTGGACTCATAGGACATCCCGACATCATCAACATGTAAAATTAAAACCTTTTTGCCCTTTGGATAACCTAGCTTTTCAGCGAAGGTGATTTCAGTTTGAGCAAAGGACATGACAGGGGTGAGCAATAGCAAGGCATTTAAAAGTCGTTTCATGAAAGTGTGGATAAGGTGAAAATTGTTTACAGATAATACGATTCATAGCTTCTAATGTACTATTTCTTTGTTGGTCAGCTATGTTTTTTATCCCAAATACGGAAATATCAAGAACCGATCTTCCTGCTGAAAAATACAATACGCACCTACTTTGCTCGTTATTTGCCCAACTTGTACCCCGACAAAATTCCTATGATCCGTTCCTGCTGCCTGCTGACAGGTTTTCTGCTGACCGTACACACGGTTGCCCATGCGCAACACTTTTCACTGAGCCGTCTTTTTTATCCTAATATCACTTTGAAGGCAGATTATAACGTGCCGTCAAGTCTGGATGGATCGCGTGATTATGGTATTACCAGAAGCGGCTTTTACGGGGTTATCCCGATTCAGAGCGAGGTGCAGCTAGGGTATAGTTTGAGGAAAAAGCTTGACTTGCGAGCGGTTCATACTGTTATGCTGGCTCAATTTACCCAGATTCAACCGACTATTGATGGTGTAGACACGCCTGATAACGGCTACAAAACACTTTCTGTAGGTGTCTTGCGGATGCAGGCGAGTATCAAAGACCGCCTTTGGGTATATGGTGGTGGACTGGGGGTGACTGAAAGCAATGAGACATTTTTTTCGCCTCAGCCATTTTTCTGGGGAGGTGCTGCACGGATGCATATTCTCGGATTGCGGACGCAGATTCTTTACGGATCGGCCATTACCTACAACCAGAAATTACGTTTTGTGCCGGTTTTTGGAATTAACAAAGGATTAGGGCATTGGCGTATTTCTGCACTCCTCCCGTTTATGGTCAATGCCAATTACAAAGTAACGAAGTGGTTTAATATAGATACCATGGCCGGACTGAATGGCTATAGCGGTGGCTTTCAGATCCACACACCCGAAGAGCGCATATTACGCAGGGAAAACTACAGACAAATCAAAACAGGTATTTCTGCAAATGCACACCTTTTTTCTGCGATCAATGTTTCTCTGGAAGCTGGGGTTACGACATTTCGTCAGCTCAGAACTTTCAACAGTGCCCGTCAGAACCTGAGTTCGGAAAATCCTGCCACAACACCTTATATCGGAGCAAGTGTACGCTATATTACCGGTCGGTCAGGGATTTCATCGAAATTCGTACGTAAGCTGGGATTGGGACAAACGGGCATAAACTGGTAACTACACCAGTTTGAGCGCTTCGGATTTCAGCAATTCCTTATCAATAGGAACAACCCCAACCATTTCACAAACCAGGCCACCGCCCAAATTCGAAATAGCGGCAACGGATTTGGAAGGAAGGCCTAGTGCCACACAGCATGCGGCAATACTGATGACCGTATCACCTGCGCCGGAAACATCTGCAATATGCCTGATGTGTGCTGGCAAGTGATGTTTTTCTCCCTGAAAATCTATGAAAACGCCTCGTTCTGAAAGCGTAATCAGTGCACCTTTTGTATTGAGCGTATTTTTTAGTTGTTGTACTGTAGCACGAAGTTCATCAGGATTGTCAACATTAAACTCGATTTTCAATCCTTCACGAAGTTCTTTCAGGTTGGGTTTGAAAAGCGTAGTATTGGTGTAAGCCAGGAAATTACGTTTTTTAGGATCGACAACCGTGGGAACCTGATGTTCATTGGCAAAGTCAGTGATTTCCCTGATCGACTCGGCAGTCAATACTCCCTTGTCGTAATCTTCAAAAATAATAACCTGACACGACGGAATCAGCTCCTTTACTTTGGCGATCAACTGCGCAGTTTCGCTTGTATTTACAGGTTTATCTGTTTCAGTGTCAATGCGCACTACTTGTTGAGATCCTGCAATAATCCTTTCTTTAATAGTGGTGATACGGTTTTCACTCCGGATCAATCCTTCACAGTTAAGTCCTTTTTCTTTCAAACTGTTTTCAAGCAGATCGCCGGAAGAATCCGTCCCGATCACACTACAAATAATTGCTTCTGCACCAAGTGCCTGCACATTCAATAATACATTTCCGGCTCCACCCAGGCGGTATTCGCGTTTATGAACATTGACAACAGGTACGGGAGCTTCAGGAGATATACGTTCTACTTTTCCCCAAACGTAGGAGTCAACCATTACATCGCCAATAACCAGTACGCGTAGTGTATCAAATGCTTCAAAAACCTGATGAATATTCATGAAATGTGGTAATCCGTTAAAAATTATTAGGTGTGTTGCCTGGGTTTATTACAATCAGAGTTTTGCAGTGAAATGTAGACTTGCCACTTCAAACCGTTTGTTCAGATAAAGACGATGGGCATCCGTACGTGATTCGCTGATGCCGGAATCCAGGTGAATCTGATCGTAATCTCCCGCTTTGGCGTAATCAAAAATCCAGTCCAGTAATTTTCCTGCATAACCTTTACCTCTGTACTCCGGTAGGGTAGACAAGTCATCAATGTAGATGTACTTGCCACGGAAAAGGTTGTAGCCGGTTTCAAAAACAGCGACGGCTGCAGCCTCATTGTTCTCTTCTGCAAAAACCATCACACGATTGTCTGCCAGCGTTTTTTTGATAGCAACTTCATATGCTTCATCAGTAAGTAATGGCCGCAGCGCCTGAATGGCTCTGCGGCATTTCAAAATATCACTGTCTGTTAAAGC
>DASYHR010000257.1:0-4475 GCA_035998385.1 Dyadobacter sp.
GCAAGCCGCGTATTCAGTTTAATATGACGCAAGGTGTTTCCAGAGTGGAAGGACGCCTGGATATGATGACGCCGGAACAATGGATTCAACAGCGCAAAGAAGGTATTGACGCAGCATGGGTAAGCCGTGGAGTAAGTCAGAAAAAGCCATATACCGCCAACGATCCGATGTCTTTCCGTGCTTCAGAATTGGGCATTACTGAAAACAATCCGAATACTACTTTGATGTATGATCCGAAATGGGCTTACGGAAGAGATAGTCTGGACTTTGTGGATTGGCAAGATGCATTTTTCGGAAATACGGGGACATTGTCTAACTACCAGCTGAGCGTCAATGGCGGAAGCGATAACATTACGTTCAATATCAACGGTAGCTACATGGATCAGAAGGGTGTGATCATCAACACCAATTACAAACGTGCTACCGTAAGAGCAAACATTGACGCAAAAGTTAACAAGTTTATCAAAGTTGGATTGACACTTTCTCCTTCGGTAGAATGGATCAATGGTGGTGGACAAGTTGACGGAAAAGACCGCCAGGGAATGAATGCGGTACAGATGCCTCCGGTTGCTCCACTTGGAACCGGTATATATGTGGGCGCTCAACCAAACGGAACTTATCCATGGTCGGGTAGATATGTAAGTCCAGTTGCAGTTCTGGAAAGAACTCAGGCTGACCAAACCAGAAACCGCCTCAATACAAACCTTTACCTTCATGCTACAATTGCAAAAGGACTTCAATTGCAATTGACGGGTGGTATGGATAACACCTCTCAGGTTTCCAATTCTTTTGTTCCGACCAATGCAACACGCGACTGGGCATCGGCACCAAACGAAGGTTATGCATCGTCGTCAGACAGACAGAATCTGAATTCATACAAGTATTTATTCCAAAGCACGTTGAATTACAATCGTTCTTTCGGCAAGCATAATGTAACGGGTCTTTTAGGCTACTCAGTTGAAACTACCAATGGGTATGGAAACCGTCAGAACAATACCCGTTTGCCGAATGACTGGACGAACCTCTTTAATCAGGGATCGTCTACCGTTTCGACTTCAAACATCACGCAGGATAAAACTGCTTTGTTATCTTATTTCGCTCGTGTTCAATACGATTTCAGTGAAAAATATCTTTTCTCAGCAAGTTTAAGACGCGATGGTTCTTCTAAATTCGGTTCAGAAAATCGTTGGGGGACATTCCCGGCGGTGTCTGCTGCATGGCGTGTTTCTAGCGAGAACTTCATGGCGGGCATCGACGATATCACAGATCTAAAAATTCGTGCAAGCTTTGGTATCACAGGAAACAACCGTATTCCCAACAATGCACAATTCTCACTTTTGGGAAACAGTGATTACGCCCTGGGTGGTGCTCAGCAAACCGGTTACGCTCCTTCAGGATTTGAAAATACAATGCTTGGCTGGGAACAAACCAGCAGCTATAACTTCGGGGTAGATTTTGGTATACTTAAAAATCGTCTGATCGTTGCAGCGGATTATTACAACAGGAAAACGTCTGAACTTTTGCTACAGGCTCCGGTAGCAGCCGTAACAGGCTTTACCCGCAGCTGGCAGAATATCGGAGATATTGAAAACAAAGGATTTGAACTTTCATTAAATTCGAAAAATACGGTAGGTGTATTCAAATGGGGAACTAACTTCAATTTGTCATACAACAGAAACCGCGTGTTGCAACTTGGTTATGACAACACACCAATTCCATCAGGTTTCTCAGGATTGACCTCAATGATTGAAGTAGGTCAGCCGATCGGCTATTTCAAATTGTATGACGCAATTGGTGTATATAAAAACCAGGCAGAAGTTGACGCCAATCCGCGTATGTCGAAAACATTGGTTGGGGATTCTCAATACCGCGACGTAAATGGCGACGGAATCATTGACGAAAACGACCGTACGAATGTAGGTCAGCCACTTCCGGCTTTTGTATACGGACTTACCAATACATTCAACTACCGCAATTTCGACCTGACTATTCTTACCACTGCGCAAACAGGCGGGATGATCTACTCCATGATCGGCCGTTCGATTGACCGTCCGGGTATGGGGTATCTGTACAACAAACTGGCTATCTGGGAAAATCGCTGGAAATCACCTGAAGATCCGGGAGATGGCATGACTCCGAGCATCAACTCTACAACAGGTTCCTACTACGACACACGCTGGTTGTATAGTTCTGATTATATCCGTGTGAAAAACATCACATTTGGTTATAACGTACCAAAGATGAAATGGTTTGAGCGCGCAAGAGTCTATGTATCCGTTGAAAATCCTTTCATCTGGCACAAATATTCGGGAGGTTTTACACCTGAAGCTGCGAACAACGAAGGTGGCGATTACGGTGGATATCCGCAGTCGAAGACCTACTCAATCGGTATCAACCTGAATCTTTAATCACTTTTTTTAGCTGAGGATTTAGTAAAATATTTCTCCCGCATTCATTTTGAGACTATGAAAATCACAAAAATATTCCCATACCTGCTCACAATTGGCTTATCGGCAACGATGATTTCATGCAGTGAAAGTATACTCGACATTACCCCATTGACCAACAATACGGCCAACGATTTTTACAAAACAGAAGACCAGGTCAATCAGGGAGTACTTGCAATTTACAATTCATGGTTGCCTATCCCGGCGTCATCCAATTGGTACCTATCGGAGGTACGTTCAGACAATACCCATGAGATCGAAGGCGGAGCACAGCGCGATTACAAGGAAGTTGGAAACTTTACAGCCTCCTCACAAACCGCCGCTTTTCAAACTGCCTGGTCGCAGCTATACAATGTCGTTTACCGTTCCAATGTAGTTCTTTCCAAAGTGGAAGGTTTCGAATTTGCACGGGTTAATCAATTCAAAGCTGAAGCCCGTCTATTCCGTGCTTTGGCCTATTTCGACCTGGTGCGTTATTGGGGCGATGTCCCTTTGGTTGACAAAGTGCTTAGTATATCAGAAGGGAAAAATGCGGTACGTACACCTGCAACTGAGGTTTACAAACTCATTGTAGATGACCTGACATTCGCAGCTGAAAACCTTCCTGAAACTTACGTTGCAGCTCAGAAAGGGCGCGCTACGAAATATGCTGCCAAAGCATTATTGGGAAGAGTGTATCTGACCATGGCGGGTTATCCTTTGAAACAAACTGACAAACTAGCTTTGGCTAAAGCACAACTTGCTGATGTCATGAAAGCAAGTTCGCTATTCCCTGTGCCTGCGCTATACCGCGATCTTTTTACCATTGCAAGTAAAAACAAACATCACGTATTTGAAATCCAGTATTTGTCCGGAGGAAAAGGACTTGGTTCTTCTTTACCTTCCGAAATGGCTTTTCAGTTCCCGTCTCAATGGAGTCCGTTTACAGGAGGTTTTGAAGGAGAGGTTGAGCCTGCCCTTCTTGCTTCTTACTCGTCTGGTGATGCACGAAAACTGGCGACGCTGGATTCTGGCTATGTAGATACAAAAACCGGTGCAACTTCGGGCCGTGTTCAGTTTACCAAATTCCTGGAAAAAGGCGATGCAACTGTGACAAGTCGTAATGATTACCAACGTAACTTCCCGATTGTACGTTATGCCGATGTATTGCTTATGTATGCAGAAATCCTGAATGAAGAAGCCGGAACGCCTCCTGCAGAAGCAATTCAAATCCTGAATAAAGTTCGTTCAGACGCGAAAGTGACTCCGGTAACTCCAGCGACTAAAGCTGAAATGCGCCTTGCATTGGAAAACGAACGTCGCTGGGAATTTGCAGGAGAAGGACTACGGTGGTTTGACATGGTACGTACCGAAAGAGCGATTCCATTAATGACAGAGTTCTTCCGGTCACACGATATACCTATGGCGAATGGCGTTACTAACCGCGATCTGCTGTTCCCTATTCCGTTGAATGAAATGCTGATTAACCCGGGTTTTTGGAAACAAAATGAAGGGTATTGATATTGAATAATGTAGACTGAAGTAGTGCATTACGGAGCCGGGAGATCTTTCCGGCTCCGTTTTATTTTAAATCCTGTTCAAACACAGGAGACCACAGGTAGGAGTACTTTGATCTATATTATAACTTTACCTTTCAGGCTTTCGAGCCATTTCAATAGAAAAACCTTTCCCAAACAGACCATGACAAGAGCCGCTTTTAAAATGAAACTGAACGCCGGTCAGGCTGAAGAATACAAAAGACGCCATGACGAGTTATGGCCCGAACTGAAAAAGTTATTGAAAGACAATGGTATCAGCGATTATTCCATCTTCCTGGATGAGGAAACAAATATTCTTTTCGCAGTTCAAAAACAGGATGGCGCAGGTTCTTCTCAGGATTTAGGAAGTACTGAAATCGTGCAGAAATGGTGGGCTTATATGGCTTCCGTCATGGAGACCAATCCGGACAATTCGCCGGTGAGTGTTCCGTTGCTGGAGGTTTTTCATATGGAGTAAAGAGAGTTGGGACACAGAGAACCACGGAAATTT
>DASYHR010000735.1:0-3483 GCA_035998385.1 Dyadobacter sp.
TCGAGAAACCAGATGGCGGTTTAGCTATCTGGGCTAAGTTTGATGACTCTTCCGACATGCCGAGGATTGCTCAAAAGGCAGCCACAAACGGACTTTCATTTTCCAACGGCCTGCTACATGATATACCCGGTGGTGGATATACCCGGCTCGGTTTTGCCTCGTCCACACCCGACGAATTGGCAAAAGCCGTTAATGTTTTGAAAGATAGCATATAGATGAGCGCTGCCAATTGCGATCAGCTGTTTTCTTTGTTGAGTTTATTCAACTTATCAATCAAATAGATCAGCTCCTGTTCTGATCTGCTCAATTCTTTGTATTCAGAAGATTCAATGACATTTCCTTCCGGGTCGTAGAAGTTTTTAAACTCCTCACTCACTTCCGGATTCATCGTATTGTCCTCGTCCGAAATTTTGCTCTCCTGAATACTTTCTTTTTCGAATTCAACCTGCTGTCTTTTGGCTAGTATCTTTTCTTCCAGGTCCTTTCTTTTCTGTTCAATGTGATCCATATTGCTAATTGATTTAAAATCGAAAATAAAAAAACCAAGCCAATTGTGTTCTGCTCCTAAGATGTTTCAGGAATCGTCGTAAAGCTGACTTGGGTCATATGTACATCTTGCCAATATCATTTATTCTCTGCTAATCCATAGGGATTTTTGTAATAACAATTTCAGGATTGACATTCGTCAATTTTAGAAAGCAAGATCTAACTTATACCAACAAGTCTATGAATACCCCCCAATATATAACTGCCGAGGAAGCGGTAAAATGTGTACAGTCAGGAAACAGAGTTTTTATACATGGAAGTGCTGCAACGCCCATCCATCTCGTGCAGGCGCTGCAAAAGAGACATTGGGAGCTGAAAAATGTTGAGTTTATCAGTATTACAACGCTTGGGGATGTAAATTTTAATGACCCTGCACATCATCACAGCTTTTTCTTCAATTCTCTTTTTGTGTCTGCCAATACACGTTCTGTAGTGAACAGCGATTACGGGGACTATGTACCCATTTTCCTGAGTCAGATTCCCCAACTGGTAAAAAGTGATAAACTGCCGGTGGACGTGGCATTGATACAGGTATCACCACCGGACATGCATGGGTTCTGTTCATTAGGTACATCCGTTGATATCGCGCGCGCCGTGGTAGATACAGCCAAACACGTGATTGCTCAGGTGAACCCGTCTATGCCAAGAACCCATGGTGACGGGTTCGTGCACATCAACAAAATCAATTCGCTCGTGTGGCATCAGGCTGATCTTCCTGAGATTGACTATTCACTCAATGTCAAACCTGCCATGGTTCAAATCGGTGAGAATGTGGCCTCACTTATCGAAGACGGCGCAACGATCCAGGTAGGAATTGGTGCGATACCTGATCAGGTGCTGAGGAATCTGAAACATCATAAAAATCTTGGACTACACACCGAGATGCTCTCCGATGGTGTAATACCGTTGATAGAAAGTGGTGTGATCAACAATAGCCGGAAGAAACTCAACAGAGGAAAGTCTGTGACATCATTTATGGTAGGTACGAGAAAACTGTACGACTTTGTAAACGACAATCCGGCGATTCGGGTGATGGATATTGCCTATGTGAATGATACGAGCGTAATCCGCCAGAATCAAAAGGCAACTGCAATCAATTCAGCCTTGGAACTGGACCTGACAGGACAGGTGTGTGCAGATTCCCTGGGAACCTACCAATACTCCGGTATTGGCGGTCAAATGGACTTCATTCGCGGAGCATCTTTATCCGAGGGTGGAATTCCGATCATCGCGCTCCCATCTGTTACTTCAAAAGGTGAATCCCGTATTGTACCGTTTCTTAAAGAAGGCGCGGGCGTAGTGACGACAAGAGGGCACATTCACTGGGTTGTCACAGAATACGGAATGGTGGATCTGTTCGGAAAAAGTCTGAAACAGCGCGCACGGGCATTGATCACCATTGCTCATCCGAATCACAGAGAAAATCTGGAGAGAGCATTTTGCGAGCGTTTCGGCAGTTACCAACGTCCGGCTGTCACCAGCCTCTCTGATAGAGTGTTTTGTCCGTAGCCCTCTTGCTAAATTCTGTAAACTGCCGGGATCTCACCCCGGCAGTTTTCTTTCAGGCAACCACCACCAGATCAGGTTCGGTTTCAGGATCGAAGGGAGGTTTGGAATAGGCAAGCCGGATTTTCCGGCCATTCGCATTCGCTTCTTCAAGTTTTCTGAATACACTGGCTTCCCCCTCGAGCTTCATCGCTTCAAACAGCACATTTCCGTAGCTGAATTCCGCAGAGCCGAACCCATGCCGTAATGCTGCTGCCTGATACTGATCAAATAATTCTTTGCCTGTCATGCAATTCATGTTTTCATGGCTAATATCAGCAAAGATGTCTGACCGTAGCTGAAAGTTGCACGAGCAGAATATTTATTTTGACACGCGCTTGAGTTAATTGATCGTTATTTTGAGATCTCCTTCTTTCACCAGGATGTGACAGCAGTCATGTGCTATCACATAGTTTTTTGAAATAACTTCCTTTCCATCTTTCCAGCCTGTAAAGCGAAATGATTTGCCGCATTTTTCCGTCAGGGACTTGTGTCCGTCATTCATTAAGAGATACATGCCCATAGATTTCCGAATATCAGTAAACTCATCACTTCTCAAAATAATCTCCTTCCCATCTTCTATTTTCGTTGTTTTAAACTCGTCCAATACATATGGCTTCCCGCTACTATCTGCAACTTCTACAATGATGCTGCGATACTCCTCGGTACAATTGATGGTGCCCTCACAAACGCACGGATCCACCGATTTATTTTTGCAGGTAAAAAGTGTCAGGATCAGAATGGCGAGCAGGATCGTATGTTTCATTGTTCAATGTGATTTAGTGATACTAATTGTTTGTAATGAGTAAGTTGACGCACGAATGGTTGGAAAGCGAGGCATTAAAACGATGTATATCATAATTTCTTCAGGATCTTTATTAATTTTCTATAATTCTTTTACTTTTGTGGCATGAACATACAAATCGTCTACCGCTCACTTCGCAACTGGTCATCAAAGGATGTCTGGCGGGAGTAGCTATACGATGGTTTTACAAAAGCACTAGCGATCCGCCCGATATCAGTATCCGGGCGGATTTTTTATTTACAAACTATGATAAAAACGATTACACAGGGTTACCGCAAGTCATACAGCGGCCTGAGCCGGGAGACCTGGCTGTTGAGCATGGTGGTGCTGATCAACCGTTGCGGTTATATGGCAGTGCCGTTTATGAGTATGTACATTACGCAAAATCTGAACCGTACGATTGCGGATGCAGGTTTAATTATTACGCTTTTTGGTGCAGGCTCTGTATTGGGTGCCATTGCAGGTGGATATCTGTCAGACAAAATTGGTTTCCGGACAGTTCAAATTGTAAGCTTGTTGATAAGTGGAGTACTTTTTATACTTTTCTCACAAGTTTATACTTTTGACCATTTGTGCATGTTGACCGT
>DASYHR010000743.1:0-4642 GCA_035998385.1 Dyadobacter sp.
ACCACCACTGCCTTGTGTGGATTGCCGGCCCAATTAATGGTTTCCCGTCGCTCTTTCCGCAGCCACAAAATACCATCAGGAGTTCCTGCTGTAATAGAATGATATATGAGGCCGGCAGCGTATTTAGACAATTTCTCTCCATCCTCGTACACATCCAGTATACGCTCTGTATGTACTCCCTGAGACTGGTAGTTTTCAGACAAATGTTTCAGTAGCGGGACTAAATCCTCCATCTCCGGCACATCACCATTTTGGTACAATTTGCCTTTGTAATAAATCACAAAACCAGTTGCGTTGGCAATTTTCAGCAACACAGGATTACGGAAGTCATCCTCAATAAAATTTTCATTCTCGTGCAATAGCGACAAAGAATCAGATAATGCTTTTTCAACGATCTGACCTACCTCAAACTCTTCAGCTACCTCGCGAACCGAAATCTGCGAGGTGAGAAAATGTCCTTGCAGTAACGCAGATAATCTCGTAAAGTGCGGAAGAATTTTAGGTGTGTAATGATGACAGGCTATGAGTCCCCAAAGCTTGTTATTTTGTAATAATGAGATCGTAAGCGTTGCCCTTACTCCCATATTCCGCAAGTATTCCAGGTGAATCGGCGATACACTTCTCAGCACCGACAAACTCAGGTCCATTGAGCTGTTGCTTAAATTTTCTCTATCCAGAGTTACCAGCGGAACGGGGGTATAATCCACGTCTGCAATGGTGCGCAACTGATTTCGGATATACAACTGTCTTGCCTGAGCAGGTATATCGGTGTGAGGATACTTCTGTCCGGAAAAAGATATCAGATCGTCTCTCTTACTTTCTGCGATTACCTCTCCATTGTATTCAGCATCGAACTTATAGATCATGACCCGGTCATAACCGGTAATTTTGCGCATTTCGCCGGCCATATCTTTGCACAAATCCTGCAGATGGCTGTGCTTTTCCATCAGGGATACGAAGTTCCTGGTCTGCGTATAAAGATCAGAAAGTCCTATTGAACCATCAGGAAACGGCTCAAACTCCAGTATCAGAATGTCGCCACTCTGATGCACCGTTGTGTTATAAGGGATTTCGTTTTTTGTAAACACGAAAGGTTTTGCCACGTCAATTTCGACATTGGCGTATTCTTCAAACCTGTCCGACTGATCCTGATCGAAAAGGTCATATAACTTACGACCCAATACTCTATCAGGAGCAAAGCCAATGAAACGATCTGTGTTCTGGCTGCAATATTCAATGACGTAACTGTCCGGATTCAGACCCAGCAGAAAACCATTGGGTTGTATACTACCCGGTATATGGATAGGTTCACTTTCACAGTTGGTAAGATTGACAAGGTCCCGGTTTACGATATCTCTAATATTCATATGATCAAGTTTTGGCAACGGGACGCTTACGCTTTTAGCCAATTGTCTACGGCGGTAAAGCAGTCGGTAGCACCCTGAATTACATTTTGCTGAGCCTCATTCTGAATTGCGTAGTCAGCAAATGCAGATACAAAACTCTTCCATTTCGGTCCTGTTTCAGTTCCATATCCCCAAAAGAACGCAGCGCCGGAATTTTCATCCAAACCTAATACTTTATGAACATGCCTGAACAATACCTTACCTCCCAATGTAGAACCTTCCAAAACATACATAATGCCCAGTGCTTCCGCTACGTTGGCAGGGGTAAACGTATGAATATTTAACTGATCAATATTATGCTGATCCATGCCTGTTACCTGTAGGTCTTTCAGAATCAGATGCGCCTTTTTTCTTTCTTCCAGATCCTGAAACAAACCGGACAAAATGGGATACACATCACGTTCGCAACCAGCTACAACACCATACATTTTGGCGAGGTATTCCTGATATATCTGGATTGAAATTTCCGGAGAAAGTATTCCTTTAGAACGCTCATTGTCTTCCAGCCCTTTGTGACTAGCGGCTGTAGCAGCTCTGAGATTACTCAGAAAAATGTCGGTATCCTGACCGACAGACGTTACATTCATAAAATCAGATGAGAGGTTTTTATCTTTGAACTACTTTATCAAAAATTGTTCCAGAGGTACCGATACGTGCAGTGTTTCCTTTTCGGAAAGGCATTTCTTGATAATATTGACCAATCCGGAGAAGCTGTTTGGCTTTTGTATATACAGATTTGCTCCGGCGTGATAAGCTGATTGAATAAGATAGTCAGCGATAGATGTAGACAGAATCACAACCGGAATATCCTTATACGATGGAGAGTTTCTGATTTCAGTAAGGCATTCCATACCATTCTTCACAGGCATATTCATATCCAGAAAAATCAGATCGGGTTTTGTTTGTAATTGTCCCAGGATACTCATCAACTCCATCCCATTTTCGGCAACATCCAGCCTTGTAAACGTAGGCACCTGTTCAAGTGCTTCCTGAAAAAGTGAAGTATCGTCGTCGTCGTCGTCTGCCAATAAAATGTGGACAGGTGTCTTTTGCTCCATTCGTAACCGGTCTTGCTTCTAATTTTAACTTGGTAATTACCTTCGCTGATAAACCGCCAGCCGGTATTCATTTAACTACAAAAGTAATATTTCTTTTTGGCTCTATTCTAATATATACGTTTTTGATCTTGCCCCGGATGTGTCACAGGTACTCATACTCGTATCGCTTCTGAATTTTGATACCAGAATTAACAAGTGGCATAATTTTTTATTATTCTCTCCCAACATTCACACTAAATACCAAAATATTTATGAAAAAGATCCTATTAAGTTCTATGATGATTGCCTCCATGATGGCATTCACTTCATGTAATTCTAACAAAACTGAGGATAGCAAAGAAGTAGCAGAAGAACAAAACGAACAAAAATTTGAAGACACCAAGGTTGAAGACGATACTGAATTCGCAGTAGCTGCAGCCGACGGAGGCATGATGGAAGTAAAACTGGGCGAATTGGCACAAACCAACGCAGCCTCACCATCAATCAAAGAGTTTGGAAAACAAATGGTGAAAGATCATGGAAAAGCGAACGAAGAGTTGATTGCTTTGGCCAAACAAAAAAACATCTCACTTCCTATGTCGCTTAGCGATGATAAGCAGAAGAAGGTAGACGATATGGCTTCGAAAAAAGGAAAAGATTTCGATAAAGCATATGCTTCTTTCATGGTGGACGATCATCAGGAAGACATAGAGGATTTCCAGGATGCTGCAAAAGATGCGAAAGATCCGGAGATCAAAACATGGGCAGCTGAAAAAGTGCCTACGTTGCAACACCATCTTGAAATGGCAAAGAAAATGAAGGACGCTGTGAAATAATCAATCGTTCTGATCAGTAAAAAAGGAAGCATGTTTGAACATGCTTCCTTTTTTTGTTGCCTGCGGATTTCCTATTTTTATTTCGCCATATCCCGCCGCAGATTTGGAGTTCACATCAGGAACGATTTATTTTATCTACCAACTTTATAGAGTAATATTCTCCAATTCTAAAAAGAGCCGTCTTTCATGAAGTTTTTATTGACTCTTTTGATCATGACCTGTGTATTATGCGCGAGCAATATGCATGTTTGTGCCCAGCAAAAAAATACTCCGAACATCATTTTCATCTTTTCTGACGACCATGCCTATCAGGCTATAGGTGCTTACGGAAACAAGTTGGCCAGAACTCCAAACATCGACCGCCTGGCAAAAGAGGGTGTATTGCTAACGAATAACATTGTTACCAACTCCATCTGCGGTCCGAGCAGGGCTACCTTGCTAACAGGTAAATACAGTCATAAAAACGGATATAAGCGAAATGACAGAACGCGCTTTGACACCAATCAAACTTTGTTTCCCGATCTACTGAGAAAAAATGGGTATCAAACTGCCTGGATCGGTAAAATGCACCTCAATAGTCTTCCTGCCGGTTTCGACTATTGGAATATATTACCTGATCAGGGCAATTATTACAATCCTGATTTTATAACGCAGCCCAATGATACTACCCGCTATAACGGTTATGTATCGGATGTGATCACACAGTTTTCTACAGATTGGCTTGATAAAAGAGATCAGTCCAAACCCTTTTTCATGATTGTAGGCCATAAAGCAACGCACCGCGAATGGCTGCCCGATTTGCAGGATCTTGGTGCTTACGACGATGTGGAGTTTCCGCTACCTGCCAATTTTTATGATGATTACAAAGGAAGAAACGCCGCCCGCGAGCAGGATATGACCATTGAAAAAACCATGCGTCTGAAACAGGATCTTAAGGTGAATGTTGATTATGAAAAAGACTGGACTTATAATCGGTTTAGCCCCGAACAGCTAAAAGTTTTTAAAGCATATTACGATAAGGTTTCAAAAGAGCCGGCAGAGAAAAAACTTACGGGCAAATCACTCACGGAATGGAAGTACCAGCGCTATATGAGAGACTACCTTTCTACCGCCAACAGTCTTGATCGTAACATTGGAAAGCTACTTGATTATGTGGATAAAAGTGGACTCGCTGAGAATACTGTGGTCATATATGCCTCAGATCAGGGTTTTTATTTAGGAGAACATGGCTGGTTCGACAAGCGATTTATCTATGAAGAATCATTAAAAACACCTTTTATCATACGTTATCCCGGCGTTACAAAGGCTGGCTCTAAAGTTGATGACCTGGTATTGAATATTGACTGGGCACCCACAGTATTGG
>DASYHR010000768.1:0-7776 GCA_035998385.1 Dyadobacter sp.
AAAATGCTCGACTGCGCTGTATCAACATACCTATCGTCGTAGGAATAAAATATACCTGCCCGAGTTTTCAGCAATTCTGATAAATCGTTTTTAAATTGTATACTGTCTTCGTAATAATTCGCGTGACTTACAGGATATCGCTGCTTAAACTCATTTGGGGTATCCGTTATTCGATTCTGTGACTGGGAGCAACTTCCTATGACTAGACACATAACCATCCATATCAGCTTTTCCATAAATATATTAGTTGCAAGTTTGACAAATCCAACTACTTCCGTTCCAGATATAGTGACCTTCTCTCAATCTTCCTATATCATTGAAAAACGTTCCAATACTGTGTGCTGTTTCATTTGGGCTTTCAACAATAAATTCTCTATTCAATCCCTGTATCTTCTCATTAGCCAGCCACCAGAAGCTATCGCCCTCATTACGTTTTCTACCATCGGCTGTAAGTCCAAATTTGTGCATAAACTGCATGGTAAATATATTGGGGTCTGCAACAATGTCACTCCCCTGAAACGGATCAAAGTGGGCAATCAGACTTATCTTCACTTGTTTATTCAATTCTGGATTTTCTTTCAGGAATTTTTTCAAACCTCCTATAAAACCACTTCCATAAACTCCACCCATGCTATGCGTGATGATCTTAATCGTTTCTGTTATGTTACCTTTATCATCTCTCGCTAAGTCAGCTATAAGTCCAGCGGCATCTTCATAGCCCTTTTCCTTGCCTGCTCTATACCGGTTGCTAGCAGAGATATTATTGCCCATACCGGTAAATACGCCACCTCCAAAAGTACTTGCCCATCCACCTATTGATCCATCGTAGTACTGGGCCTTTCCGTCGTTAAAATGTGTCATAACTCCCTGATCAAACCCTTCCCAGTACTGCGGAAGACCTTGCGTTGTACTTTTCTGTCCATTTATAAAAACTACAATGCGTCCATCGGGGTCAACCGCATTGACGGGGTTGTTGTGAACATAATTGTATGGTGAACTATTGAAATACTTTTCACTCATCGGATCCACCTCCCACCAGCTACCCATTCCCGGATCCAGCCACCTGGCCCCATAGTCGTAAAAGTTCAAAGAAAACTCCTCGCTCAGCTCCTTTCCATTATAAAGATATTTATACTTTGAGACACTTGCATCATTGTACCAAGCTCCATCAAAGGACTTTCCAAAGGGATAATAATGCGTTTCATTCAGAATCTCGGAATTATCAATACTTCCAGAATTGTTTTTGTCAGAAAACACCACCCGTGTATTACCCAAGTGATCCCTTAAAACATACTCATGTCTGAAAGTTCCGCTATTGTTAAACGCGCGTCCTTCTTCATTATACACCGCTTCCACGACATTATTTTTCAGCTCAATGCCGTCCAGGTAATTTTGTGTCAAGGTGACTGTCCCTGCCGTCTTTACCGTTTTTCGCAGCTTATTGCCAAGTCCATCATATAATAGCTCAATGGTATTATCGCTCCCAAAATCGAACTTGTTGGGCAAATTCAAATGGTTATGCGGGACATCCAGATTAACGCGTGTTGGCGGGATGCTGCTTATACCTGTACTTTGGGTAGTCAGGTTACTACCAGCGGGTAAGGTTAAAGTCTGGTTATCAATGGTAGCATTGGTGTAGTTACTTGTCCCCTTTACCATGCCTTTGCGGGTGATGGAGGTAATGTTTCCCCTTGCGTCAAAGCTTTGTGCTTCGCCGTAGTAATCCACGGCATCAATACTGCCTGAGCTGGTATAGCTCGAAAATTTGGCATTGGTGAGCCGGTCCAGATAATCATAGGTCAAGCCGTAAGCCTGTGCAGCCCTGCCCTTAACCTGCCAGATCATCTGTCCGATGTTACCACTGTTCTGGGCAGTACCGCCTAGCCCGCCGGTCAGACTATTGTATTCAAGCGTTTGCCGGAACAGGTCGTCATTGGTGGCAGCGAAAGTGGGTGTGCTGAAATTGGCGAGCATGTTGCTAACAGGGAACGTGCTGCCGCTCAACGCCGCCGTTCCGTTGATGGAGCTCAACAGACCATTGGTCAGGTAGGCGTAGTCTACCTGCTGCAAACCATTGGTGCCCGGGCCCAGCTTTTTGCTGGCCAGCTGGTCTTTGGCCGTATAAGCTAATCGGCTAATTACCGTAGCCGAAGCCCCGTTGATGCTCTGGCTGGTTTGGGTCAGACGTCCCCAGGCATCGAACAACCGGGTGTTGGCGATACTTGTCGTGCCCCCGCTGTGCACACTGGTGCGGGCTTCGGACAGAATGTTGTCACCATGGTCGTAGCCGTACGTAAGACTTTCTGCCGAGGTACTTGAAATGTTGGTGTGGTTGTTACCCGTCGTGGTGCTTACCCTGCCGTAGTTATCGTAATTAAATGTGGTTTGCAGCACAGCGTTTGCAGCAGAGGGCGTTACCACAGGGTCAGCCACAGTGAATGCCTGTACCTTGCTGGTCTTGAGCTTGTCGGTTTCTATACCTGTGGTGGCTGTGCTGTATATGTTTTCAATGATTTTGTTGGAAAGCACAATGCCATCTCCTGTCCCGGAGGCATACACGCCCTTTTGGGTGAGGCGTCCATAATCATCGTATTTGCTCCCCATCCAGCGGCTTGCATTCGCACGCAAAATAGGATCCTGATACCTTATGGGTAAATCACGGCTGTTATACTCAAAGGTCTCATAAGCTTTGCCCGGTACTTTTTTCTGGCTGATCAGGTCATTATTGGTGTATTGGTAGGTAAACACCAGCTCGGTATCGTTCCAGCCAGCACCGGGCGGCAGTACGCGCACGAGGCGGTCTTTGTCATCATAAACATAATAGGTGTCTGATTTACTGGTTTCACCGGCGTTTGCCTTTCTGCTGAGCAGCATCCGCCCCTTTTTATCAGTGAAAGTAATGGTCCTGTTGCCGTTTCCATCTATGGTAGTAGCTTTCGTCAACAGGTTGTCACCAAAGACGCTGGAAGCACCTGTTGCAAAGTTGTAATTGACCACCGCATCACCACTGTTGTTAGTAGCATAGCTATTTGTAGTGGCTGCCCAGGCAGGTGGTGTTACTTTCCATACGCGGTTGAGCGGGTTGGTATCGTATTCGGTGAGTGTATGCGGGGTGGACCCCGGAGCCTGGTAGGCACCTGTATTGGCCGTACCAGCGAAGGGCTCAAAAGTTTTGCTTACCCTGCCCTGATTGTCGTAAGCAGTGGCGATCACCTGGTCAGTTCCCGACGGTGTTTTACCTTTGTTCACGGTTGCAATTCCGCGGCCGAGCCCGTCGATGTACCGGAAGATTTCCTGTGTGGCCAGTCCACTTCCGGCAGTTGCGGTAAAAGTAGTGGCACTTTTTATACTACCAAAGGAGGTAATTACGCCCGAGGCGTTCACAACTGGAAACGTGTAGGTGTACTTTGTTTTGACGTTACCTGCGCGGGCTTTGGCTTCGTCCAGACGCATAAGCTTGTCATAGGTATATTCAGTAAATTGGCCGTCCGGATTGGTGACCTTGCTGACCATATTGGTGCCTGTGAGGTATTCATATTTCCACAGGAAATCCTTGAATTTGCGCTGTTTGATTAGCCCCGCACTGGTCCATTCGTAGGTTTCTGCAAGCCAGCCCGTTTTGGTGAATTGCCTGGGAAGTCCTGCACGACCAGTTGTGGTACCGGTGCCATGGTAGCTGTCTATCTGTCCTTTTTGCACCCAGCCTGAGCCTTCGTAGCTTTTGAATTGGTAAGGGCGGATGAAATTGGTGGCACTTGAAGCAGTGGTGCTTGAGAAATTGCCAGAACCATTATCAAAGAAACCATATTCGGTTTTACTTCCATTGACGATGGTGCCGGCTACTTTCTCAGTTGTCTCTAATCGCACCAGCAGGTTCAATGTGTTAAATGCCGTTAGTTGTGCAGGCGCGAGCCCTACCAGATCGGCCGGATACTTGTATTCCGTCTCGGTTACTTTGTTGTCAGAATTCGACAATGTTTCTTTTGTAGCTTGCAGGTGGCCCGTTCCGTTGTACTGTTTTGCAACAGCAGTAATCTGTCCGTCACGGTATGAGGTTACACGCTGATAGCGGAATGGACTGGTCAAAACCGGGTACTTCTTCCAGAAAGTAATCGGATTGCCGTTCGGTTCTCCACCGGTCAGGTAGGTATTGAATTTTATATAAATACCTAAACCAGTTTGTAAGGTCTCTTGTTTCTTTTCAAAGATGTCATATGAAATATCCGCGCCGAAGGAATTGCGCATGGCCTTCGATTCCATTTCTCCCGACCCGATACGGGGTTGGACCGGCACCAAAGGGATACCGTTAAATGCCTCTACAGGATCATTGTAATATTGATATAAGTTATAATATCCAGAGTTGGAACCGTTGAAATATTCTTGTACCGCTGAGTAGCCAATGTGATATCCTTCAAATGATCCAAGCGGCACAACAGATGTCTCAAAAAAGAAATGTGTTTGTAGCAACGCGCTTGCGTTACCTGGACAAGGGCCTGTGCCTGTCCGCAT
The DNA here is from genome assembly GCA_035998385.1 of Dyadobacter sp. Classification (GTDB taxonomy): domain Bacteria; phylum Bacteroidota; class Bacteroidia; order Cytophagales; family Spirosomataceae; genus Dyadobacter. The sequence goes on from DASYHR010000768.1 coordinate 4,510, forward strand.
TCCATTACAGGAACCCACGCATCCCTGGAAAACATATCCATACACTGGTTTAGCGTATAAAATAGCACTGGATTGCCCTGGTATTACTGCTTTGTTATAAGAGTAAGACTTGACAACATCCTGCCCTGATGTAGTTCCATCATTGCTGGTTACTTTTTTAATTCTCAGACCACCGACAGCGTAATTTTCAGACGTAGTTGTGGTCGTCAATTTTCTGACAGTAAAGGAGCCGGTCATGTTTTTACCCCAGATTTCAAATCGTAAAGGAGTCCCGGCTGGTATGGTCACGCTACTGAACAATTCAGTTAACATCCCTTCTGCCGTTTGGGTGGACTGGGAAGAATTAAAAGAAGTAGAAACTGTAGCGAGTATTACGCTGGTTGCCGCATTGATCAGGCGAATGTCCAGGTGGGTTCCCTCAGAACATGTACTTGGCTGTTCGGGGGGAGGGTTTTTAATCCATTCATAGTACAAATTACTTATTTCGATACCAGTTTGGGCAGGAATGTTAAAAGAGCCGGCCGCGACCGTATAGACCGAACAGCCTGCGGGCGCTCTGCTCATTGTCCCCATGTTAGTAAAACTGAGGATTTCCTTATTGCCATACGCGGTATTGGCCTGGTATTCGAATGAAGTCGAGCCACCCGTCGGCCACGATATGCTGCGCAAGGTTCCCAGCATCATCATGGCCTCATTGGTTTCCCGGTCTGCGCCTCCTTTCACAGGACGAACCGTATAGCCGCTCACTACATAGGGTTGTAATTTGGTAAGGGGGATATTAAGGCCCGAATGCGGGTTAGCCGTTGCTCCATTGTAAAATCCCCAATGGTCAATGGCCGACGACATCCGGTTAGGAAGAAAAGAAGTATTTCCGGCCAACTCATGGTACTGGAAGGTATGAGGGTTAGCCGAGATAGTTCCATCGCAGGACTTCTCCTGTACCCCTGTTAACTTCAGACGTTTATCGGCAGATGTACCACTCTTGTCGGCAGTTGCGTCGGTATAATAAGATTGGGTAAGCTCATACTTCTTGCACAATGTTCCGGACTGGATCTGAATACCTGATAGTGCCTTGGGAGGCTGCGGCGAACTGCCAACATTCCAGAGCGACACGCTCAGGTCTTCCCTGGTGGCTGTTGCTGCCAGAAAAGTAACGGTGTTGGTAGCCCCACCATTGGTGATGGAAGACAACCTCCAGCCTAATACATCGGTAACATGGTAGTAGTAAGAGCCGGATGGTGTGGTGGTAGGGAAAGGTAATAAGGTGGAGACACGGCTACCGCTTGCCTTGTGCTGATAGCGGTACTTTTCCTGCACATAATCCAGGTTAATACTATAATTACCATCAGCGGATGAGATTTTTCTCAATTGCCATGCCGAAACTGTTGAGCCCACTATTTCATCGAATTGCTGTATATCAATACCTTTATTATTGGCATCATTGTCAATATTTCCGAATTCGTACCTTACTCCGTCCGGGGTCGTAATAGTAAATTTCCTTAATTGCAAAGTCCCGCAGGATCCGGATGTTTCATAGGTGACCCTGACATCCTGCTTAGGGATCAGCACTACCTTTCCATTGACCATATTGTCATTGGTCATATCAGCTTCGATGTAGAATTTGCCACTGTAACCTCCTACTGAAAAAGAAAAGATGTCGGGCTCTGCATCTGTATTGCCATTTTGAAGCGTTACATAGGTATAAGGGCCAGTAGGTGCTACACAGGTGTCATTCTGCACGGCAATAAACCTTCCGGAGGTAAAATAGCCGTCGCAGCTCTCGTCTGCTTTTCCTTGTATCGTCCGGCTGATCATGTTTCCTGACAGACTCCAACCTTGTCCAATCCAGCTGGCAGGCTCTCCAACTTTAATCCCCCCGGCGTGGTAATTTAGTGATACAGGATAGCTTAAAGGCCCGTCTGTGACTGTATGTATGGGTATACTGATGTTGGGTACACCTGTGTAATGACCTACAGGGATATCCCCATATTTTCCAAGACTTGCCGCATTGGGAGCAGGCATGGAAACATCCTTGATAGCTGTGTTGATGGGTTGCGCGATAGCAACGCTATAGACAAAAAAAATAATACTTGTGAAAAGGGTAAATAGCTTAAACATGCCAGTCATAGATTAGTCCAGGGAATGAAGTAGGAACAAAGTCACAAAGGATAAGCGAGGTTACTTTTTCAATAGCCCGCTTCTTAGATCATCAGAAAGCAATACAGTGCGCATGCGTTTTTTTTGGCCTTCTGTGAACAGCGATAAGAAGGCATCATCGGTATTGTCCATGAAATTCATATACATGGCCGTGGGTGTACCAGGACAAAAACAAACGTAGCGGGCGTTTTTTTCGGTGGGTATAGTCACACTTGGACCATCATGCAAGGGGGTATCTTCGACAAGGTCATCCTTGCAGGGTTCTTTTTCATTCCAAAGCTCATACAGTCCCAGGTAGGAGCCCATCAGGTGCACGAGTGTTTTACCTTGTGTATACGGGGCTTTTGCCGTTCCTTTTTCATTACCAAAGAAATCCGGATCAATCACGATACCATCAATAGAAGCAGGTGCACCGGGTGAAAGGGCATATCCGGCATTGTGGCCATCAAGCTCGCCAACCCAGATATTGATCGTTTTTGCCGGGTCGGCTGCGGCTACGCCCCCATTCTTCTTGGAATTCTGTATCTCGTTGGATATACCCCAGTTTTTACGCTCAACGGTGAGGCTATTGATCCCACCTGTAGCACCAGGTATTTGACCCAAATAGAATTGAATGCCAGTACCGACTCCCAGAGACGTAAACTTTTCGATATCAGGGTTTGAGAATTCCTTGCTTTCAGGGGCGGTGTAACTGCCAAAGTATTTATTTAGGACTTCGAGCTGGAACCTGACTTGATTTTCATCGGGCTTTTTTTGCGAGTCAGTACCCAGGAAGTGAAATACGACCGGAAGATGAAAAACCCGCCCATCATCACCTCTGGAAGCATAATTGGAAATAGAATTTTCTACGGAAACCAGATTGTCGGCATATTCAGGAAATTCTTTAAAAGCAGCCTGGCGTGCATCCTGGGTATTGAAATGTCTGTAGATGCGTTCTTGCGCCGAGCTGGTAGACAGGTTTGACAAAATCAGCAAGGTTCCTAGTAAAATAATCTTCCTGGTAATGGAAATATGTAGCATAATTAGTTGGTTGCGTGTGACAAACGAATTTTCAACTGTTTAATTTCAATGATAAAAACATGGTAACCTGGTGATTGCACTCGACAATTT
>DASYHR010000877.1:0-4489 GCA_035998385.1 Dyadobacter sp.
GGCATGGTCATTTGTGGCTCCGGAGACTGTATCAATCTCCGACATTGCTTCACTCACCGATTCACCGAAACGAATCCTGACTCTGACCGGACGTTGACTAGAGGGCTGATCAGTAACAATTTGAACACCGCCCTGAATCTCCTTGCCAAAATCCAGAACAAGTCCGGGTTTTATATTAGCGTCACTAATTAAACCCGTAATATTAGCATGTACCAAGTCCGCCTGGCCGGTTCCGGGTTTCAGCAATTTCTGTGCATCCCTGATATAAGTTCCGGAGCGGTCAGACATCCACACAATACGTTTGGGTGGCAGATACTGACGCACACGTGAGTCGCGCTGCGCTTCAAAGTCATTTCCAAAAATAGGTGGAAGTGATTGTCCGAAGGACTGGTTCAAAGACATAAATAAAATGAGTGATAAGAGTGTAGTGTAATTTTTCAACTGATAGCGGTCGGTTTGGTATAGCTGACTATAAACATACTAAAAAGCAACTACCCGAAAACTACTCTATATTGTAACGCCGAAATTGATGTCGATTAATGTGTTGCACGCTAAAACAATCCGGAAACCGTTCTATTTTTGCAAGAGTTTTTTTGGCATACCTCCTTCCAACCCTAAATCCGACCTACGATGGACGAAAAAGCAAACGAACCACAAGACCGTGACGGACTCCCGCCATTTGTACGAAACTGGCGACAGCTATACCTGTTGCTGATCGGCACACTAATTTTCCTCATCGTTTTCTTCTATCTCTTTATGATCAGGTTTCAATAGCTGATAACCTGTTTACCTGATTTGACAAAGCCAATGCGCACTGCAATTATTGGTATTTTCAAAAGCCAGGAAACAACCTTCTACCTGATAGTCATTGCGTGTAGTACTTTTACTCCATATAAAATTCAAATATTTTGTCCATATTTTTTTATAAAATCTAATTAGTTCGTATATTTATTTGTCACCAATTGTATACGAATGAAAACTTTATTCGAAAAAGTACAGGCGAGCATATTTGCGAAGTGGCCTGATTACGATTTTAAGCCTTGTATTTCTGATGATTCCGAGGGTAAAATTCTAGCCGACAAAGACCTCAAAGAAAGCGCCCAGTTACGCTTCGTTGTTCATAAAGATTCTCCAAAAGGAATTTACATCAGCTTTTACGGAGACATGCTTTTTCAGGCCCATATTCTTCCGGAAATGCGTGCGAAGGACTTCAATGAGCTATATTGGTACCCCGAATTCGATAACCGCGGCTTGCGATTTCAGTCAAGAGGCGAAAAAGTAATCACGCTCACAGCCGATCCTAACGGCGGCAAAATCATCGGCTCCGACATCCGCGACGAAAAAACCAACACAGAACTTACTTTCACCGAAGAGTCTGCGATTGATTTCATTTTACATGCTATTGATAATTGATGCAGTAGACTTTCTATTTCGTTCAGTGACTTGCGACCATGCCATAAGTTTTCCATTCCTTATGTATGAGAGTGATAATCTGTCTTGTGCTTGCACTCACATCCTGTAAGCCAAAAATGGCTGGGCCGGTCGGGCCTATTTTCTCTTATGAACGATACTGGGAATTGTCTGCCTACTCCTCAAAGGGCAAACACAGACCTCTGACTGAAGCTTCAAACGTTCATTACCTCTCATTTGCTAATAATTCAGCAACCAACGACGAGTTGATGGATTTCTTTGATATAGATAAGAATAAAGTAAAAACCTGGGAAAATACTAACGAGTCATTTGATGTTAATCGTTGGCGCACAATTGGTACATATATTAAGAAAACCAATTCAGGCAAATACTTCAAGGCAACTGTTTTTGTGGAAAATTCTACTGGCGAGGTGTATGAACTGAGGTTGAGTAACGCCATGGATACAGCTTATAAAACTGAACACGACACCCTCCTCTACACTTACAAGCCTGTGGCTGGCTTTTAGCGAGACTCTTGTGAATTGCTTTACAAAACTCAACTTCCAAATAAGCCTCATAATTCATTCACATGACTTCTCTTCTGAAGATTATAATTGAGTAAAATATTCAACTGGCAAAACAGATAGAACAACCTTGCTGAGTGCGCTATTTTACATACATAAGACCTTCCCGACGCCTTCGTCAGAAACATCTGTTTTTATATACTCTCCAACGTTTACGAACGTTCCATTTGGAACAGACACATTATACGCAAGTGAGGAAGGATCACTTTAAGTGGGAAAAAGGATATCACCTTCAATAAATCCAAAAATATTACATTTCCCTATTGTACACCACGGGCTCGCTGCCAGATAGATATATCTTTCGGGAAAGCTGACCTAACCGTTAAAATGGTTTCAGGATACACGGAAGTTAAGTTTACTTTCCTATTTTTACCGTTTCCTGAAAATGGTTAAATATGGCTTGAGCCTGTATTCTCTGTAAAATCTGAATAACACTGAAACCGGACATAACTTTTAAGATTTTACATACACACTGCATAAACAAATTCTAAAATCGATGGCTTTACTGTCAACTGTAATTCCAATAAAAAGCCATTAAACCCTAATAAACGCCCTTTTTGTACTCTACTAAACCTCTATGAATTATCTTGATTGGATTGTACTTGCGCTTACTCTGCTATTTGTTGTAACATATGGTATTTATCGTAGCCGGGAAAAACATACCATGGATTCGTTTCTGCTGGCAGGACAGTCCTTACCCTGGTACCATGTGACTTTATCACTCATGGCAACGCAGGCCAGTGCGATCACTTTTCTCTCGGTTCCGGGTCAGGCATATACAGATGGAATGCGGTTTGTGCAGTTTTACTTCGGTTTGCCCCTTGCCATGGTTGTGTTGTGCATCACCTTTGTTCCCAAATTTCACAAGCTTAAAATCTTTACTGCCTACGAGTTTCTGGAAACCCGTTTCGATCTGCGAACCCGTACGCTGACTTCCTTTTTATTTCTACTCCAAAGAGGGCTTTCTACCGGATTGTCAATCTACGCGCCTTCGCTTATTTTGTCAACGATATTAGGCTGGGACATTACGCTTACAAACATCATTTCGGGTGGCATCGTTATGATTTACACCATTGCAGGCGGCTCCGGTGCCGTTTCCCATACACACATGCAACAAATGACAATCATCACAATTGGTATGGTCGTAGCCGGATATATGGTTGTACATCAGCTGCCGGAAAGCGTCTCTTTCACCGACGCTCTGGATGTAGCCGGCAAAATGGGTAGGACCAATGTCATTGATTTTACTTTTGATCTCAACAACCGCTACAATGTATGGTCCGGACTGATAGGCGGATTTTTCCTGCAGCTTTCCTATTTTGGCACAGATCAGTCGCAGGTGGGGCGCTTCCTGACAGGAAGTTCAGAAGGCCAGAGTAAGTTGGGGCTCGCCATGAACGGCCTACTTAAAATCCCCATGCAGTTTCTGATTCTGCTGGTTGGTATACTCGTTTTTGTCTTCTATCAATTTACAACACCTCCCCTTTTCTTCAATCAAACTGCAGTTGATAAGGTCAGGAACACTGAATATGCACCTGCTTACAAGGAACTGGAAAGCCGTCACAACCGGCTACAGGAAACGAAACATCAGCAGGTAATGTCCCTTACAGAAGCTGTTAAAAATGATGATCAACCACAGATTGATAAACTGAGATCAACCATTACTGCATCTGAAAAAAAGGTCACGGATCTTCGCAAAGAGGCCGGAACATTACTTACAAAAGCCAACGGTAGTGAAGTAAATGATGTAAATTATATTTTCCTGCGGTTTGTGATCGACTACCTTCCCGTAGGTATGGTGGGGCTGTTGATCGCCGTTATTCTGCTTGCATCCATGGGCTCGGTTGCTTCTGCCTATAACTCCCTGGCATCGTGCTCCGTTGTAGATATTTACAAACGTATATATCGGAAAGACGACGATGCGCGTAACTATGTGACAGCTTCCCGCTGGGCAACGTTTTTTTGGGGTATATTCTGTATTGCGGTTGCACAGTATGCCTCACGACTGGGCAGTATGATCGAAGCAGTGAATATTTTGGGCTCACTGTTTTATGGTGTAATCCTGGGAATTTTTCTGGTCGCTTTCTATTTCAAAAAAATTGGAGGAAGAGCTGTATTCTGGGGTAGCATCATTGGTGAAATCTTTGTCGTGATCAGCTATAATCTTGAACTTACAGCCTTCCTCTGGCTAAATCTTATAGGGTGCGTTCTGGTTATCGCATTCGCGTGGATCATTGAATCAATTTGGCCTCAATCGAAAGTGAGTTCCATTGATGTTTAACATCATTGCTTTGTAGCGGACTTACACAAAAACAACAATTAATTATAGAAATCAAATAATCGTTTAAGATAATCAAACAAACGTTTGATTATCTTAAAGTATAAGCTACCTTTGCCATTCCAAATTCAGCATAGTCCTCAGCGAGTATGCTATCGGTATAAATATGGAATACAATCAAAAACAATTACAGATTATCAGCGTCGCCGAACGGCTC
>DASYHR010000265.1:0-4193 GCA_035998385.1 Dyadobacter sp.
ATTGACTTCGAAGGAAAGCTTCAGGCCATGTCTGTGGAAGTGACACTGGGTGTAACCTTGAAAAGCTACAATCCATTTGATTTTTTAGTTGAAGACCGGGCTAGGGTATTTCCTTTCCAGTATGCACCACGTGTTCAGAAAGCCTTACTGCCTTATTTACGGATTGATGAGCAGAGCCTTGTGCTCGCCCAGTTTGCAGAAAGTGTATGTACACCTCACCAGGAAATTCTAAGTTTTCTGGTGAGGTTGAATCAGCATCTGTGCAGCCACATTCGATATGAACAACGAATGGAAGAAGGGGTGCAGAGTTGTCAGCAAACATTACTGCTGGCTTCGGGCTCGTGCCGGGATTCTGCCTGGCTTATGGTTCAGACTTTACGCCAGCTCGGGTTGGCAAGTCGGTTTGTATCTGGTTATTTAGTTCAGTTAGAGAAGGATACCGATAGTGTTGCAGACCTGCATGCCTGGGCGGAAGTCTTCATTCCTGGTGCAGGTTGGATTGGCCTGGACACCACCTCCGGACTCTTTACAAGTGAAGGCCACATAGCACTCGCTGTAGGGCCAACGCCTCAGGACGTGACACCGATAGATGGAACCACTGATCCGTGTATATCCACCATCGACTACCAGATCACAGTCTTTAAAAATGAATTTCATTGATGTGTGTTTCGGGATCAATTCCCTAAGTAAAGGAATGGCAGTGATTTCTGTCAACTTCGGGATCTGTTGTTGAAGTGACGGTTGCATAGAGGGTAACTCTTATAAAAAGAATGGCGGATCAGCGGATGTGTGATTTGTGTAACTTATAACGTTTCCTATGTAACTTTTCCGTAAGTAAAATGCTGATCTTTATTGATAGTCATTAATCAATTGTGAAAATGAAATTAAAGTCAGTTTTTCAGCAACGCATCCAGGGGGTTACCGTCATCAGTGCCTTCTGGCAAACAATCAGGACGATGATTCATCGCCTGGCCTTCACATCACGATACTTTGTCACGGCTGTAAATAACTTAGGTACAAATGCTTCACATAATCACAGGCAGTTAGTCCTTATCCCTGTGATTTCTGAAACAAACTACAGCAAAAAATGAAAGAGCCTGATGTCATTGGAAAATATGAAAATGGCCAAAAAGTTTTTGCCAGGGTTGATCCGAAGCAGGAGCTAACGATACGCCGTTATTACAACAGGATCTATTATTGCAGAGCCACGGAAGGTGATCAAAAGGAGCATGCTTATTTTGAAAGAGAAATTTTTGCTGCAGGAGAATTTTAGATATTCTCTAAATTTAAATCTCTCTTTTTTCTGAGTTTTTTGTAAAAGGAAGGTGACAGCCCTGTCACCTTCTTGAATTGATTGGATAAATGAGATACGCTGCTGTAGTGTAACCGGTATGAGATTTCAGTCAGGTTAAGCTCTTGATAAAGCAATAACTCTTTCGCTTTTTCAATTTTGTGATAGATTATAAATTGTTGAATATTTATACCATTAACTTCCGAAAAAATATTCGATAGGTAGGTATAGTCGTATCCCAGTTTTTCTGAAATGTGATCGGAATAGTTTTTTTTCGGCAACTCGTCTTCGTGATGGATCATCTGTACGATGACATTCTTGATTTTTTCAATCAAAATGCTCCTTTTATCATCTAGAAGCTCCAATCCTGATTTCAAGAGATTTTTAGTCAGCGTTTTGTGCTCTTCTGCTGTGATATCTTCCATTAAATCCACTGACCCAAGTTCGACGCTGTTATAGCGGATCGAAAGTTTCTTCAATTCTTCCTGTACCATCATTTTGCACCGCAGGCTGACCATGTATTTAATATATATTGTCATAATGCGTTTCTCACCTCGTTGTAAAATATGAATTGATTGAAGTAAGGTAGTCATTATTGTCCTGAGATAGGGGTTTGTGACGATGATTACCTCTTCCCATGTGCCTTGACAGTATCAATTCACGATTTGGCTACAACATTCGTGGATTGAGCTAAGTGCGCCAGACCGGTGTTCGCCAACTTTGTTCCATCAAAGATTTAAATCAAATTCAACATGGAAACAAAGAAAGTTTGGCTGGTAACCGGAGCGTCGAAAGGACTTGGATTATCGTTGGTTAAGAAGTTGCTGGAGCAAGGTCACCACGTTGCGGCCACGTCAAGAAATGAACAGTCGCTCACCAAAGCAGTGGGGGCAGGGCTGGATGGTTTTCTTCCCTTGCAACTCGATATCACCGATGCTGCGTCTGTGAAAACGACTATTGAAAAAGTAGTAGCGCATTTCGGGAAAATTGATGTGGTCGTCAACAATGCCGGTTACGGGCAGCTGGGTACACTGGAAGAATTGTCGGATGATGAAGCGAGAGAGAATTTCGACGTCAATGTGTTTGGTCCGTTGAACGTGATCCGGAATGTGATGCCATATCTTCGGAGTCAAAAGTCGGGACATATTTTCAACATCGCTTCCGTAGGAGGATTTTTAGGAAATTTTGCGGGATGGGGTATTTATTGTTCTACCAAATTCGCCATGGCGGGATTCAGCGAATCACTTGCTGAAGAATCAAAAGAATTTGGCGTGCATGTCACGTTGGTGTATCCGGGTTATTTCCGTACTGATTTCCTTACCTCGGATTCACTTAAAACACCGAAGTTGCATATTGAAGAATATCAGGCAGCAAGGGCGTCCGAACAGGCTCATTTGCAACAAATTAATGGCAATCAGCCCAACGATCCTGAAAAAGGAGCTGATGTACTGATTGCGATAGCCGACCAGGAAAACCCTCCGGTGCACTTGTTATTGGGTATTGATACATTCGATCTGCTGGCACAAAAGACCGAAATCATTCATCAGGATGCAGAAAAATGGAAAGCATACTCCGTTTCAACCGGCTTCTGATCCTGTCGGTATGGGCGGTGACTGCAAGCTGCAAAACTTCAAACGACTCAATTCCAGTGGAAACAACAATTGAACAAACGTGTCAGTACATAGGTGTGTGGGTGACAAAAGATGGTTATATTCGCCATGAGTTATTACCAGGCAACAGGTATGATGAAGCGCGAGGTACACGGAAAAGCGCCTACCAGGGTAATTACAAAGTATCCGGCAATCATATTGACTACAAAGATGATACCGGATTTACAGCAGATGGCGAATTCGTTGACGGTGTGCTGTATCATGCGGGCATGGTGCTTTTCAAAGAGAACTAAATAAAAAATGGCTAACACATTTCGCTTCAATTCCCTATCCGAGTTTCACGCTTTTTGCGGTATTCCCAGGCCGGAGCATCCATTGATTAGTCTGATTGACTACAGTAAAGTGGCCTACAATGTCATTGACAATGAGATGGCCTGGGTGCAGCATTTTTATTCGATAGGATTGAAGCGGAATGTGAATGCCAAATTTAATTACGGTCAGCAACAGTACGATTTTGACTCCGGTGTATTGACCTTTGTCTCTCCTCTTCAATTTCTTAAAATTGAAATTAATCCTAATGCGCAGTGGGAGGCAAGCGGCTGGCTTCTACTGATTCACCCTGATTTTCTGTGGAACACAACGCTGGCTAAAAAGATCAAATCTTATGAATTTTTCGAGTATGCAGCCAATGAAGCACTTTTTTTGTCCGACAAAGAGGAAGCAGTATTGGTCGATATCCTTGAAAGTATCCGGCAAGAATATCAATCTAATATGGATAAGTTCAGCCAGGATTTGATCATCATGCAGATTGAAAGATTACTTATATACGCAGACCGGTTCTACAACAGGCAGTTCCTGACAAGGAAAAAATCAAATCATGAATTGCTTACCCGGTTTGAACTGCTCGTTTTAGATTATTTTCGGAGTGGGAAGTTGTTGGAAAAGGGAATTCCTTCTGTCAGTTATCTGGCTTCAGAAATGAATATATCCGCTAATTATTTGAGTACGTTATTGCGTGTTTATACCAAACTCAGTACGCAGCAACTCGTTCAAAGCAAACTGATCGACTACGCAAAGGAGCAACTGACAACAACGGATTTGTCGGTAAGCGAGATTGCCTATGAGCTGGGCTTTGAGCATCCGCAATCATTTAGCAAACTCTTCAAAAACAAAACAGATCAGACGCCATTGCAATTTCGCCAGACCTATAACTAGTGAAGCGCTGATTTACTTTAATCTCTTTTCCAGGTAGTTGTCCTTCCAAACGCGGATATGCCCACAAAGCCACGCAT
>DASYHR010000022.1:0-1779 GCA_035998385.1 Dyadobacter sp.
TTTTTTCCGACAAGATCCAGCAAGGTCTTGTTGTCATCCCATCTTTCAGAATGCACGCCGGTCTCCAACCAACATTGCGACTCGCAGTCTCAATTGGGCTCAGCAATTCGACTATTTCCATCCCAAATGAATGAAAATCTAATGTTCGTTCCTCAAAATGCAATTGAACGATCATGGCAGCGATACTCGGACAAATTGCTTGCCAATGGCATGGACATCGCTGCATACCACGATTGTCTAATGCCAGTTTTTGAAAACTACGTTTCTTTTTGGAGCTTTTCTGATTACACGAAGTCCTTGGCCAACACCCTATCGGACAACTATCTTGTCTTTGTAGATCTATTGAAAAATCCTGATTTATCAATTCAGGATCTTTCGGGCAAACTGAAAAGAGACACCCCATTATTAGGTAAATTTGATAGTTTAATATGAAAGAGCCTTATTAACAGCAATTATAGCTCTGCATGACGCGCCACGGATTATTTCTGGTTCGGTGGCTACTGAAAAATTCGCTGTCAATGGACAGGAGTGCGCAATCTCCGTGTTGAACGTTGACAAATCGTTAATGACAGGTCTAAATTTATTTGAAGCTTCAGTATGTCTTTTCATTAGATTGCCCAATTGACTAATTGAAATGCAGACAGAAAAAACGTTGTACCACGACATTGGCCAATTCATTGCATTCTTGCTAAAGAAGTTAAATATTAAACGTGTGATTCACCTTGCTTCAGGGGAATACACACAGTTAGCTATTGAAATGGCATTACGAAAAGTCTGCATCAACCTACCAAACGCTTTATGCGACGCAATTGATGGTTTTTGTTATCGGTACTGGAAACACTATTTTATTTACAGTACAAATCAACCGTTCAAGCTAATTGAAGATGAACCACAACGCAATTTGATGGCAAAACCAGACTTCGACCTCTTTCTTGATTTGGTCTTCGGCGAGCCATGTTTACTCACTCCAGGCAAACACTTTTCAGCAATTCAGTCTGCACTTCAAAAGTACGCAACCTTTAAAAGAATTTAACCTAAAATAATGATAGATTCAGAAATGCCTTATATCCGTGCATGTTTAAAACGGAGATTCAGCCGTGTGCCAGTTCTAAAATACTATCGCTGCCATTGGATGCATTCAACGTGTTTTTGCCTCCAGATTTGTGGCCACAAGAGAATTTTTTGCAAACTACTCCTACCGCACTACCTTTTCTGTTCAACCGTTTATCAATTAAGCCCAATGATTGCCACGTATTTGAAAAAGTACAAATAACAATATTCTACCATCACGCTAATAACTTTGACAGTTGACAGCTCCTGTGCACCTGCGAGTTTTGCTTAATATTGGCGACAATACTGGTGCAACTTTGGTCTACATTAATGACCGTCCAATGTTTGATAACCTCAAAGGTACAACTTGATGCACACTTGCATTCTAATTTAATTAGAGCGAAATGCAGACACATTCAAAAGATTGGGTTTTAAGACAACATACTTTGCACCAGGAGAAATATTCGTCAGCACTACGGAACATTGTTTTGCAGTTGTCGCAAATTCAAAGTCTAAGTTACTGTTCTTGAGCTGGGATGTAATCAACATAACGTACTTATTTCAGTATGCTAATTTTTGGCAATCAGCAAAGTAAGCAACTTCTAATTATGACTGCTTATTAATTTTGTTTCTAAGCGCTGAATTCTCTGTTCGTGTGTAAAAAAAATGTCTTCCAGGGAGTACGCTCTACATTGTAATGCTTGCAGCGAAACATTTTGCATGTATTGC
>DASYHR010000033.1:0-2718 GCA_035998385.1 Dyadobacter sp.
TAGAATCTGAAAACCTTTTCACTGATCAGACTGAAGTTCACCTTTGGACTCATAAAATAGAGCGCCAAACCGATCAGTAACTGGGTATGCGTAGCAATTAATGCAAACAAATAAATTTTGCTATCGCCCTGTTTGTTACTCTTCCAGTTGGAATAAGCGATGAAGATAGCAGCCAGAAGCAAAGCCAATACGACATAACGCAGTCCCGAATGGGCTCGTAATAGAATATTCATAGAAAAAATAAGTTACGGTGAATTTGGGCAAAGGTAATGCGCAAATGAGCTTCTCCCAAATATTTGCACAGGCACATCAGACTAAAAAACAGATTTCTGAGTGGTCAGGATTTAATTACGATATTTGTAAAAAAGTACAGGCAAAACACGTGTCAAATGATTATTTTCAATATTACAGTGAACATCAGCTATGCTGCTGAAAAAGAATGGCTTTCCTATATGAAGGAAACCCATATACCCGAAATCATGGCTACAGAATTGCCTACCGACGTAAAACTTCTGCGGTTGCTGACCGAGATCGAAAATGAAGGCTCAACTTACACCTCTCAGTTTTCTTTCAGGACTATGGAGGATTTCCTGGCCTATCAAACAAACCACCAGGCAGACATTCAGGAGAAACACCATGCCCTTTTCAATGGTCAATATGTGTCCTTCCGTACCTTGCTGGAAGAAGCCTGAGTGATTCTGAATACCTTACGTGGTCTCTAAAATAAATTGTGATAAACCTTGTTTTTGGCTTGACATTAAAAGATTAATTCCCTTTATTTAGTTTACCATTCGTTATCAGAATTACCTCAGAAAATGGCGCATTTGTACTTTTCTCTGAGTAGGACACATCTGATCATCGTTACAGTTCGTACGATATGACGTTTGGTACAAAGTAATGTTTTACCTTAAACCTAAGTGCTTATGAGACTGCAGATGCAAGCAATTCACTTTGATGCTGATCCTAAATTGTTGTCCTTTATACAGCAGAAGCTCGATAAACTGGATACGTTTTACGATAAGATCACAAGTGGTGAGGTATTTTTGAAACTGGACAAAAGCGAAAGCGCCAAGACACATACAAAACTCCTTGAAGTAAAACTATATGTACCTGGTGGTACCATGTTTGTAACCGAAAAAGGAACCACATTCGAAGAAGCAACAGACCTCGCTGTGGATACACTCAAAATGCAGGTTAAAAAATTCAAGAATAAGCGCAGCACTGTGCGCGTGAACAAGCCAGTGGACGGAGCGGTGGAGGAAGATGGCGAATTGGCGATTATAGCAGAAGATATAGAAGAATAATTTTTTGAATACATCATGGAGAAGCTGTCCTCGCGGGCAGCTTCTTTTTTTATGTAGCTACATGTTGTGTAGTTCTCTCATTTACGCGAATTTTGACAAAAAATTTGTAAACTACTTACTAACGATGGATATCGAACCAGTCATAAACGCATCATTCGAGCATTTTTTCAGTTTCACGCAAGAGCAGGTAATACAATTCGCGGAACTTACAGGAGACAATAACCCTATTCATCTTGACGCCGAATACGCAGCTACTACCAATTTCAAACGTCCTATTATCCATGGCATGCTGGGAACTACTGTCTTTACGAAGGTTTTGGGTACCGAATTCCCGGGATTCGGATCCATCTATCTGAAGCAAACCGTGGAGTATCTTCGCCCTATGTATGTGGATACAGAATACAAGGCTGTATTTACAATTAAAACTATTCAGCCGGAGAAACACATAGCGGAAATCGCCACCGACATTTACGATGTCAACACAAAAAAAGTTGTAACGCGTGGAATTGCAACGATGATCAATGATCAGAAATTCTAGACAACAAAAAACCCGGATCCTCGGAACCGGGTTCTTAATTTTGTTGTGTGCCTCTCAACTACTCAGCTGCGTTCTTTTTGTTTTGAACTTCTGAACGAATTTCCTGAGCCAAAGTTTTCAAATCCTGCATGCCTTTACGAACGCGCGTTCCAGCTGCCTGATTCTCTTTGTTGTAAAACTTATCGAAATCTCCTTCTAAAGAAAGAATCAGATCTTTTACTTCATCGAATCGTGCCATGTTTTTATTTGTTTTTTTAGTTTAAAAATGCCCTAAACAAGCTAAAAACGCATGTTTAGATCGAAATTTAGTAATTAAAACATTTACTCCAACCCAAAAAACAAAAAAAAAGAGCTTTAAAATCCAATTTATCCGGCATGACACACCTAAAGTTCTATAAATCAATAATTTACGAATAATAAATATTTCTCTGTCAAATCAAAAAAGAGAGGGCATTTTATTGAAAAATGCCCTCTGGAACCTTAAAATAGGTTTTTGCCTATTCTACCACTTCTTCATTTACATCGTCTGACTGATAAACCCGATTCTTAAGTTTTTCAGCTAAAGTTGTAAATGCATTCAATGTATATTCAACGTCGTCCAAAGTATGAGCAGCTGTTGGAATAATTCTCAACATGATCTGTCCCTTCGGCACAACAGGATAAACGACAATAGAACAGAATACACCCATATTTTCACGGAGATCGCGTACCATACGTGTAACTTCCGGCACACCACCTTCACTATGAAGGAAAACAGGCGTTACCGGAGATTCGGTAGTACCAATGTTGAAACCTCTGCTTCTCAAACCATTCTGCATAGCTGCAACATTCTCCCAAAGCTTGGTTCTTAGCTCAGGAGGTGCTTTCAACAGTTCA
>DASYHR010000051.1:0-6879 GCA_035998385.1 Dyadobacter sp.
CGACATGACAGATAATCGAAGGTTTTGTTTGAATAGATGGTTTTAAAAACCTCATTTTTCTGTAAAACTGAAATTCCCATATCTGAAGCCATTATATATTGAAAGGCTTCCCGCCTCGGGATTTCATCTATAAACCGAACGTTTTTTAACTTCCTTTTTGCCGCGTCATCAACCAGTCCAGCCTTTTCTCCCCCATCTCCAATCAGCAGAAATTGCACAGAATGATTGGATAATTTCTCTGCAGCTTTCAAAATCTGGGTCAGGTCATTAGCAATCCCATGCGCGCCTACATATACGATCGTGAACATATTCCCTAAACCGTGGTTTTTCCTGAATTCAGATACATTCATTTCCTGAATAATGCTGTTTGCCAGTTCAAAGTCAGCGCCATTTGGAATGTAAATAATTTTTGAGGGATCTACATTTTTGTTCTCAATCAGGTGCTTGCGAAATGCAGGTGTCAATACATTGATCAACCTGGCTTTTTTGTAGATCAGATTTTCCAGCCAGTAGGATAAACGAATAGCCAATTTATTCTTCAAAACACCCGTTTCAATCGCTGATTCAGGCCATAAATCTCTGACTTCAAACACGAGCGGAATGCTTTTCCACCACGACAAAGCCAGACCTGATATACCTACAAACAAAGGTGGCGACGTGACGATCATGACATCGTAGCGCTCGTTTGCCAGAAAAATTCCTGCTAAAATGGATGATACCGTAAAGGAAATAAATCCGGCAAGTTTGTATACAATCCCTCTCTTTGGGTTGCGAACATCAAAGCAACGAATCACTCGTACATCATCTTTGTTTGTCTCCTCATAAAACCACCTTCCGTTTCCTCTTCTGTTCTGCCCACCCATGTAGTGCGTCATCCCCGCCAAAACGGTAACCTGATGTCCAGAGCCCCTCCAAATCCGGCTCATTTCATTCCAGCGTCCACCTCCCCCACGGTCATCTTCCAGAAAAAATTGATGAACAAGTAAAATCCGCATAACAATTCAGGTTGATGGTTTGGCTTGAATGGTCGTTCTGATCAATCTGCCTTTTGTACGAAAAATAATTTGCGTCGTCTCTTCTTTTTTCCCGTAAATTTCTGCGTACCAGCCCGTAGTTATGTCAGGTGCTATCGCTATACCATCAGCATCAAAAGCTGTGATTGTAAATTTCTCAAGGAAACCTGCCGCCGGATTCCATATCTGATTCATGACCAATTGATCAGAAATATTTTCCAATATATCCTCAATAGACCACCGTAGCTCGGCAGCCTGCTTCGTCACCTTTCGCTTATGTATGATATTTTTTCCCAACTCACGAAATCCCTGAAACCAGCCTTCAAACCGAAAATTCCCTGTTCCAAATTTCCATGCACCTTCACTTTGCCTGATCCAGTTGTACCAGATAAATCCCGGCCCCGTTTGCATTTGATCAGTAGCACCGGGCATGACGGTATTATGTGCACTTGTTCCTGCAAAAAACCTGCTGACATCCTCGTTGCTATTGTAAGAAAAGGTACCTGCATCCCGAAGTATATTTTCTCCGTTTACCCAAATGTCCAGATGCAAATGATCACACTGGAAAGGTCTGTGCTGATACGTCGCGCATCGGATAAACGTCAGTGTTTCACTATCCCGCAGCACATGATAACCACTCATAGAAACCGGTTTGGAGTTTTGAACCAAAACCGACTTTCGTTCCGATTGAGCCCTATGGCCCATCCAAAAACTTTCCTCGTTCCAATCGCCAACTCCATACCCTATCTCCATTCCCAGCAAACCAGCCAGTGCCTCGAGCTGTGGTCGGTAATCGCGAAAGTGAGATGCTGTTAACGGGAAAAATAAGGCTCCATCGTTATTTCCGTAATTGGGAAGCCAGCCCGAACTCTGATCCTGAAATGCCTGCAGAAATAATACTGAAGCCTTGGCTTTCCGATATACCTCCTCCGCAAAGCGCTCGCCATTCAGTGTAGAAAGTCGTATTGCCAGAGTAAGCAACTGTACGACCACACGATGGTAATTAAATGAGTGTTGAACAAAAGCTCCGTTTTTGTCAATCTGATAGGTAATCTCCTCTTCATAACGGTGTTTTCCTTTTTGCTTCCATTGGGTACTTTCAGGAAAAAATGGATACAGTAATCCGGTAAGATATAGCCCCAGGCTTTCCGTCAGAATATGGTTATTCCGAACCGTTATTCCAGAAAACCTGATATTGTCAGCAACGTGCTGCATCTGCCGGTGAATGCTATTGATTATTTTGTCAAAAAGAGACTGAGTCAGTTGAGCCGAATGTTTGTAATACTGCAGTGCGAAAGTCCAGTTCATCACCCGCAAACTGATTTCCTGCCCGCATATCCAGTTTGGACCGCAGTTCACAGGATTACACTCGATCCAGTTTTCTATTCGATCCAATACAAATTCTGATTGATCCTCACCAAAATGGAAATCATAACGGATCAGATCATACAGGAAAGTAAAGCGTGAAATTTCCCATACGTATTTGATGTCACCTGCTGCGGGATCCATGGTTTTGATCTTACTCCAATGGATGGAATCACTATAGAGATAACCAGTTTTGGGGTTGGTATGCCAGTCTTTGAAAGGAATCCATTGAGATGAAAAATAGCACAATTGACCGCTCCTGATTTGTTCGACGTTTGATTTAAGCTTCTCAAAAGCATATTTACCTGATCCGAACCCTGAGTCGGTATAAGAAAAATAGCGAACCGGAGAGTTCCGCCAGTTATCAAGTGATATGTGTTTTCGTTTAGTTTGATGACGTGGAAATTGCAAAATCAGCCAGCCGGAATAACGTTGCAAGGCATATCCGGTATGGAAAAGCGTATAGCGCCAGCCCATGTTTCTGATGATTTGAAATAGCCTTACATTCATATTTGGGTATGTCAATACTGCTATTTGACTCAAAATCAATCACAATGTAACAAATAAGGCCGGCCATGACAGATAATGAAAAAGGACTTATCCACGTCGGACAAGCCCTTTCTAATTACTATGGCGAAATTATTCTTTTCTATAGCTAATAGAGTTTATAGTCTGGTTGCGGAATCCTCTACCAGTTTAGTCCATTCCGGCAATTCAGGAATACCGGGTTTGCGTTTTCCAAAGAACTGGTTAAACATCACTCCGTCTTTGTCGATCAGCTCAATTCCTGTTACCAATCCTGCTTCACTCGGTTTTTTTACGACCCAAGCCTCATCAATCGCATCCTGGCGAAGGTGCAGATTGAATTCCGGATCCATGATATTTAACCAGGGCCCCATTACAAATATTTTGTTGATCGGCCCTGTGTGAATCTGAATACAATTAGGGTTTGAAACAAAAACCATAATGGGCACTTGTGTTTCAGAAGCATGATCGAATACCGTTTTCATACTTTCCGGAGTGATTCTGTATGCATGACCTTCCGGTGCATTCCGTAACGCCTGCTTACGGGTAAGTTTGTATTTTCTCAATAAGGTGAAGAAATCGTGCGTATCCTTCAGCTCAAGCCATTCTTGCTGAAATGCGGCTACATCTATATCAGGAGCAGTATCCGACTCTGGTGCTTTCTCTGCTTTTGGCGTAACGACCAACGAAACACCCTGATCTTGTGCCTTGTACTTATCTACCAGGGCATCGTACGCCGCTTTATCGCTTTTTTCAGTGAGGTAAATTTTATGTGCAGCTTCACCGGCACTATTGAAAAATTGTAGACTCTGGCGATCATTTTCATTCACAGCAAAGCCAAACTTCCAGTCACCTACGAACAATCTGAGATCAATATCCGGCCCTAATACCAACCCGACATGGTTGTTGAATGAAACATTTTCATAGACACCCTTGCGCTCATGCACAACATGGTCGTTGCGGGTGAGTGCCATCACATGCCCGAGCGTACCTATTTCCTTTAACAATTCTCTGAAATCTCCCTGTAACAAGACTACATTTTCACCTTGTCCGGTGGCCACCAATTCAGCCTCAGTCGTGTTGAGCTCGCGGGCTGCATCTCTGATTCTGGTTTTTGGATTTTGCTCTTTAAATCTGGCCCAGGTTTGTTTTAGTCCTGCCTGATCTGCTTCGAGGATTGTCTTCATAGTGAATTGTTGTTTTCTGATGTTATGTGTTCTTTTTTGTGGTGGCTATATCCAAGCAAATCAGTGTTACTGATATCCGGTACGATAATCGGGAAATGGGTATGGTCCGGCTGAATGAGCCGCACCGATAGCCCGAAACTCTCTTTTATATTTTCAGGATTTAATACTTGTTCGGGAATACCTGCTGCGAAAGCCTGTCCGTTTTTCATGATCAAAACCTGATCTGCATATTGTAATGCTAGGTTCAGATCGTGCACTACCGCAATTACACAATATCCCTTTGCAGTCATCTCCCTGGCCAGTCTGAAGGTTTCATACTGATGCAGAAGATCCATTCCGGTTGTAGGTTCGTCCAGGAGGATCAAGCCGCCATCAACCTCCCAGATCTGCGCCAGCGTGCGTGCCAATTGCACCCGCTGTTGCTCCCCGCCCGAAAGGGTAGGAAACGATCTGTTTTTGAAATCGGCTATTCCCACTTTCTGAAGACAGTGATCCACAATGGCCAGATCACGATCTGTGGGTTGTGAATCATAAAACGGATACCGCCCCATAAGCACAATTTCCTCTACCGAAAAAGCCAGTGTAATGGAATTCTGCTGAGCGAGGACTCCACGCCTGCGTGCTAATTCTGACAGTTTATATTTCGAAAGATCTTTACCATGGAACTGAATATGTCCGGATGTAGGCTTGTGCTCTCTCGACAACAGTTTCATCATCGTAGACTTTCCGGCGCCATTCGCTCCCACGACAGCCCAAAACTCTCCTCCTCTCGCCTGAAAGCTTACATTTTGAACCAGCCGTCTCCCCTTTACTCCAAAATCGACGTTGTTTACTTCTATCATATTTTCCGTCGTTTTTGATCCCAGAGAATATACAGGAAGAACGGTGTACCGAGTAATGCCGTAAGTATTCCAATCGGCAGTTCGGAAGGAGCAACGATCGTTCTTGAAATGGTGTCTGCCAGCGTGAGCACAATGGCACCCCCTAATGCAGAACCGATCAGTAATGTTTTGTGATCGGGACCGAATGCGCTGCGTATGATGTGCGGAACAACGAGTCCGACAAAACCAATGGTACCGGCAACTGCTACAGACGCCCCTACACCCAACGTAGCAAGTACAATCACTTTTCTTTTTAAGACAGTCATATTAATACCCAAAGCCGCAGCCTGACTTTCGCCTAATACCAGCAAATTCAAAGCTTTGGATAAATAGGGCATAAATAAAACCGAGCAAAAAACAAACGGAGCGACTGCCAAAACCGATGTCCAGTTGGCACCTCCCAAACTACCCAGACTCCAGAAGGTAATCGATCTTAATTGTTCATCGGTAGCCATGTAGGTCATCAAACCTGTGATCGCACCTACGAAAGCGTTGATCGCGATACCGCACAATAATATAGTTGTCATTCCACCTTCGCCGGTCAATCGCGATAATTGATATACCAGCAAGGTTGTAAGCGCAGCACCTATAAATGAAGCAACGGATAGCGTGTAAGCTCCGCCCACTTCGCTGATGATGCCAAAGTAATTTGCGTTCAACATAATGACAAAAATTGCAAACAGCGATGCCCCGGATGTAACGCCGATCAGGGCGGAATCCGCAATAGGATTTCGGAAAAGGCCTTGTAGTGAAGCTCCCGCAATACCCAGGCCCGCACCTACCAATATGGCCAGACAAACCCTTGGCAACCTGATGATCCAGAAAACCAGCGATTTTTGTTCGTCATAGGTTGGCGTCTCAATCAGGCCGAGTTTGAATCCAACAATCTCAGCAAGCTCTCCCGGCGTAATGCTCAGCGCACCCACGGATGCGGAAAACACAGCGCAAATCAGCAGCGTAATTCCCAAAATGAGTGTAACCCAAAATAGCGTGGTTTTCCTTTTGACCGGAGCCGAAGGAATTACACATGCCATATCCGGCCTATTTACAACCTGCGTCTGCATGTCATTTGATTTTTTGAGCCAGTTCTATTGCTGCTTTTCCTAGTCGGGGTCCGAAGCCAGTCAAAAACTGCCCGTCCATGGTTACCACTTTTTTGTTCCTGCCGGCATTGGTATTGGCTATACCGGGGACTTTTAGCAAGCCATTGGTCCCATCCAGGCTTTCCAGACCGCTCGAAAACAAAACCAATACATCCGGATTAGCGGCCAGGAGCGATTCGGCCGTCAGCGGTTTGAAATCCGCAAAGCCCTGAACGGCATTTTTATTTCCTGTCAGCGCAAACATTTTATCCAGCGACGTCCCAGTTCCGGAAACCATCAAAGTACCTGTGCCTCTGGCATATATAAACAGTAACTTTTTAGGAGAAGCTGGTTTTGCTATTTTACTCAGATCAGCTTCCAGTGTTTTTACCATTTTCTCCGCCTGAGGTTTGGCATTGAAATAAGCACCTACTTCGCGGATCAATCTGATGGCGCCTTCTTTGGAATATTCATGTTTGAATTCCACCACCTTTTTCCCGCTGCTGTTCAGTTGTTTCAACAAAGCAGGCGAAAGCATACTCTGATCGGTATAAACGATTACATCCGGATTAAGTGAAATGATTCCTTCAGCTGCGATCGTGCGATTATGCCCGATTTTAGGAATTTTAGAAAGCGACTCGGGATAGGTGCTTGTTACATCCACGCCCACAAGCTGTTTTTCAAGCCCGAGACCGGCTATAATCTCACTCAATGTCCCATTGGCTGAAACAATTCTTTGACCCTTTCCTGCAAAAACACTTCCTGAGAATAAGAAAAGGCATGCAGAAAATGCAATCAATACTGAAAACGAATTCTTCTTAAACAT
>DASYHR010000055.1:0-1798 GCA_035998385.1 Dyadobacter sp.
AGACGATGCCGAACCACATCAGAGCCATCAAGCTCTACGAAACTGATTCCTTTGATATCCTTTAAAACCTGAAGAGAATCTATCAAACCTGACTTCAAATTTTTAGGCAAATCTATCTGTGATTTATCTCCGGTTATGATCGCTTTGGAGCTGGGCCCCATCCTTGTCAAAAACATTTTCATCTGCATTGGCGTCGTATTCTGAGCTTCATCAAGCAAGATAAATGCATTATTTAGTGTCCGTCCACGCATGTAGGCGAGTGGCGCGATTTCAATCACACGTGATTCCAGATACAACTTCAGCTTTTCAGGCGCAATCATATCATCCAAAGCATCGTAAATAGGACGCAGATATGGATCTATCTTTTCTTTCAGATCACCGGGCAAAAACCCAAGATTTTCCCCGGCTTCCACAGCAGGACGCGTAATGATTATCTTTTTTACCTCCTTATTTTTCAAGGCCCTCACTGCGATGGCCACGGCGGTATAGGTTTTTCCTGTACCTGCAGGACCCACCGCGAAAACAAGGTCAAACTTCGCTGCTTTGTCGACCAATAACCTCTGGTTGGCCGTTTTTGCTTTTATCGCAAGTCCCTTATTTCCGTATATAATAATGTCATCCTCGTCTTCGGCAGCTTTGGTGCCCGCTGGCATCGAAACCCCGTTGAGATAAATTTTAACATTCTCCGCAGTAATTTTCCCGTACTTCTGATAATGCGCAATCAGCGAATCCATCACATCAGTGATGCGCATGATCTCAGGAGCCGTGCCCTGTATCCTGATTTCATTACCTCTTGAAATTATTTTACTTCCCGGAAAAGCGGTAGCAACTTCTTTGATATTGGAATTGTGTATTCCAAGAAAGTCGACCATTGAAATGTCTTCGAGAGTGATGATTTTTTCCAGCAAATGCGTATTTGGTTTAAGGTTTTATAATTCTTCTAAAATTTAGTAATAATAACCAAGATTTGCCACAATTGGGTTCTTTAAACACCAGCTGACCTCGATACGAAATACTAAATCTTCTTCCTTTAATCAGCAACTAATTCATTATCAGGCGAAATATTTTATGTATTTGTCTCAAAAAAATACTTGTCGCGTTCTCCTTTTCTCGGTGCACGGTTATGCGTAATTTTGCGATAACATGGAAAACAATAATTCAGCAAACAACTATTCAAAAAACGCTCCCCGGCAAGCTGCTTCATCGCGCAAACCAAGCCCTGCGAGGCTGGCTGGCAATGATCAACATTTCGGCAAACTGCCTCCGCAGGCTGTCGATGTGGAAGAGGCTATTCTGGGGGCACTCATGATCGAAAAAGACGCACTTACGGACGTAGCTGACATTCTGAAGCCTGATAGCTTCTATAAAGAATCACACCAGCGCATCTACAGTGCTATTATCACACTTTTCGCTGATTCTGAGCCTATTGACATGCTTACTGTAACGAGTAAGCTACGCAGTACCGGAGAATTGGAAATGATCGGGGGTGCAGCTTATATTATGGAGCTGACTTCGAAGGTCAACTCGGCTGCCAATATTGAGTTCCATGCGCGGATTATTTCTCAGGCTGCAATCAAAAGGGAACTCATCAAGATCTCATCCGAGATACTCAGAGATGCCTTTGAAGATACAACCGACGTTTTCCGTCTGCTTGACAAAACAGAACAATCTCTTTTTCAGATATCAGAGTCCAATATCAAGAAAAATTATTCCGATATGGGTGCATTGATGCGCCAGGCACTGGAGGAACTGGATCAGAAGAAAAACAATACAGATGGACTTACGGGCGTCCCCTCCG
>DASYHR010000063.1:0-2470 GCA_035998385.1 Dyadobacter sp.
CTGTCGTCAGGACAGACAGAGAGAAGAGAGGTAAGAGGCTGGTTGAACACAGGATGGATAAAGTCCGGAGCTATTTCAGCGAGAGGAATAAGCGTAAACCTGCGCTCGTGCAAGCGAGGATGCGGAACGGTCAACCGGGCAGTATCCTGCACCAGATCGTTGTAAAAGAGAATATCAATGTCAATCACACGGGCGCCCCAACGCTCGTAGCGCACACGCCCCAATTCATGCTCGATATCCAGCACGAGCCTGAGCACTTCCTCCGGCGCATGCTTGGTTTGCAGTGCCAATACCTGATTCAGAAATGCAGGCTGATCTGTAACACCCCAGGGAGCAGTTTCATAGATACCTGAAGTACGAACGACCGTACCAACAGCGCTGCCAATGCGATCTGCAGCAAGATTTAGTACCTGCAACCTGTTACCTAAGTTGGAGCCCAGCAGTAAATAAACCGTTCCGAATGATTGTTCCATGGATCGACTCCCGAAAAAGTACGAAAAAAAGGACTTCCCGATAGAGAGAAGTCCTTTCCAATAAATTCGTAAATTTCTTAGAACGTAAGTGTTCCTTTATCGTAAGCTTTTTGAATCGTAGCTTCGATACCATTTTTGTTGATGGTGCGAAGAGCAGACGTAGCTACTTTAAGCGTAACCCATTCTCCTGTTGAAGGAAGAAAGAAACGCTTCTTCTGCAAATTCGGGAAGAATTTACGTTTTGTTTTATTGTTAGCGTGGGAAACGTTATTTCCAACACGAGTTCTTTTACCTGTTATTTGACAAACTTTAGCCATGACCTTACTATTTTTCCAAATGAGGGTGCAAATATGCGCACTTATTTTTTTAAGCGCAAGTTTTACCTCAAAAAAATTTACAATTTACGCTGATTACCACCGCATACGGAATCCCACACCGTGAATATTGTCTATTTTGATATCTGTATCCTGAGATAAGTATTTGCGTAATCTGGAGATAAACACATCCAGACTTCTTCCCATAAAATAGTCGTTATCGCCCCAGATCGATTTCAGCAGGTCGTCTCTCTTGATTACCTGATCGGGACGATCGGCAAGATATTTGAGCACTTCGGCTTCGCGGAAAGTCAGTGTCTGCAGGTTCCCGTCGAGCGACAAAGTCAGTTTCTGAAAGTCAAAAACGTACCTGCCCACCTTGTTGGAATCCGGTTTCACAGTCACGGGCTGATCCGCTTTGCTTCTTCTCAGAAATACATCAATCCGTAACCTGAGCTCTTCAATACTGAATGGTTTGGTCACGTAATCATCCCCGCCAAGCTGTAAGCCTTTTATTTTATCCTCAACCAGTGAGCGCGCCGTCAGGAACAGAATCGGCACCTGGCTATCCGCTTTCCTGATGTTCTCAGCAAGGGTAAATCCATCCATTTTAGGAAGCATTACATCCAGCACACAAATATCAAAATGCTCTTTACCGAAAATATCCAGCGCCTCTAACCCATCCTGCGCATGAACAATTTCGTAATCAAACTGTTCCAGATTATCCTTCGTGGCAAATGCCAGATTAGGATCGTCCTCCACGTATAAAATTTTCTTTTTCAATGCGATATAGTGTATTTAAAAGTTCTCAAAGATATCAGGGTTTTTCTGCAATCAGTTTGGCTGAAGGGATTGTGATCGTAAAAGTGCTCCCCTTACCAAGTTCGCTATCCAGATGTAGTAGCCAGCCATGGGCGCGCACAATCTGTTTCACATAACTCAGCCCTATGCCAAAACCTTTTACATTGTGAACGTCTCCGTAAGGTATTCTAAAAAACTGATTAAAGATCTTTTTCTGGTATTCGGGAGCAATGCCCATGCCCTTATCCTGTACAGAAAGGATCAGGCTGTTATTTTTGTTTACAGTTTTGACAACGATCTGCGGGTCAGAATCTGAATACTTAAGGGCGTTATCAATCAGGTTGGTCAGCATACACCGAAAATGAAACGGATCTGCTTTAACGACACTCGCTGACGCCTCGGTGAGTATGGTCATCTTATCTTCAAAAGGAACCAGCACGGATGCGATTACATCATTTACATCGATAATTTCTTCTTTCAAAAGCAACGCATTTCGCTCTGCCTTTGCCATTGACAGCACCATTTCCACCTGCCCCTGCAGCCGCGATATTTCTTCCTGTACAATACGTACATACCGGTTATGCCTTTCGGGTTGTTGTACAATTGCTTCTGTATTCAATACATCAGCTGCAATACGTATGGTTGATATAGGCGTCTGTAACTCGTGTGTCATGTTATTGACAAAATCCCGCTGTACTTCAGACAACTGCTTTTGCCTCAGAATCACAAACAGTGCGTAGGCAAAAAACGATACAGCTACCAATACCAATACCGATGACCAGATGGCACCGTTGATACTTCCACCCAGGTATGTTACCTGTTCAGGAAATCTTACTCCGAAGTAATAAGGATATTTATCTGTTTTGAACCAACCTGAAGTAG
>DASYHR010000076.1:0-5712 GCA_035998385.1 Dyadobacter sp.
GTTCTACTACTTCCTTTTGCTCAAGTAGAGAAACACGTTTCTGTGTCCAATCTTCACCAAGTTCGTACGCAAGCCCCTCTTGTTTAAGACCTAACATCTCTCTAAAGCGTCTTATGTTACGTCCGTGATGGATAGCCTTAATCATATCAGGTGTGGAGTTCATCGTTAAATTTACCGGTTTGAATGGCACAATAAAGTTCTAAAATAGCCATTTATGGCTTAAAATCCCAATCTCAAAGTTCTTTATATCTTTATATTATGTTTATCTACTGGCTTGCTGTTATTAATTAAAGGAAGTGACTATCAAAACATTCAAACATAAATATTAGAAACGAAAATCCGGGGGCGGACGGTAGCAGTGCGTAATATCATTCGATTTGGTGAGAAGACTTAAGACTAATCCAGTCTGTGCGTGAAAAACAAATCAGCAAAGCTGTTACCAAATAGAAAGAGAAGAGCTAGTTGGTAAGAATCCGTTTCTGCTTCGGAACTGGGGATACTACGGGTTAAAAGAAAAAATAGAGCGTAAGGCAGATAAAGCCGGCATCGCGGTATTGGTCGAATAGTCAATATTAGTCTGGAATTGTCCGGCGAAGCGAATGGAAAGCCCACCACTTCCTGACGTAGTTCCCCCCAATAATATTTTTTCTCCCAATCCTCTCTCTGAGAACACGGAGAGGTTGTGAGAAAAAATATGAAGCTGCAAGGTGCTCAGCACTGCTTTGGGGTGAAGAATAAATTCTTTGATGCAATTCCTAGAATTGGAATAAAAAGCTAAACGAGGCTACTTGTACAGCCGCAGGATCAGGTCTCGATGGCCTGATTAAATGCCCTGGGACTTTCAGGCATATACAACTGGGTTTTGCTTATTGCTCTTCTGGCAAACGTGACCTTTAAGAAATACCGGCTGGCACCCGCCAACCGGTATTTTCTTTTATTTGAAAAAAAAGCAGAGGAAGGATGAATAGATGATCAGTTAAAAACCCATACGCTTACCTCTACTTCGTCTTTTTTCTTGAACCTGCTCATGCTTCACTGACAATTCCGGCTGCACGCCGATCCGCTTCTCTAAATTCAAAAGGGAATACGCTCTTCCCAGATCAGAGCCTTTGACTTTTATTTTGCTTTTCCGATTAAAAAACGCGATACCCCGCCCGGTGTAGGTCTTGTATCCGGCTTTCAGCATCTGTTCTTTAAACTGCTCCATTGATCCGGTTTTAGCCAGAAGATCATCTATCAGATATTTCAGTGCCAGACGGCGCTTGTCAAGGGTTTGCCGCTTGTCATTTTCCAAAAGCATATTCATTTGCGGCGTGATGGTTAGCCCTAGCTGAAGCTCCATCTTCCGGCAAAACTGACCGGTCTTTGGAAAGTTATTAAAATGGTCTGCCGTGTTTTTACCATTGTAATTAAGCCGGTTTCCTACCAAGTGAAAATGACTGTGCTGGGTATCTGTATGTCTGAAAACAAGCATCTGGTTATCTACAAATCCAAAGTCTTTGGCAAATTCTCTTGCGATATCAGTGATCTGCTGATCTGTCGGGTTCTCACCAGGCGGAAAACTGAACGACTGATGCCACATGAATTTGGTAAGCCTTCTGTTCATATCCCGTTGATCAAGGAACTGACCGGCGAGATAATTCAGGTCGAGCCTTTTGTCTGCTTGCAGCTTCACTGCCAGATGCTGGACATAGATCAGCTCTCCTCTGACATCCTGCAAAGTCAGCTGCTGTCTCTGTTTTTCAGTTAGCTCCTTTTCATAATAGCAGTATTCCAGAATCCCTTTCGGAAAACTGCCCAGGCCTGCCTTGCCTATCATCGTCTTCTGCGGTTTGCGATCTGATCCAGTGTCCTTTCGATCAGATTATGAATATCTCCGCCAGTTTCACCCCGGCTCCAGGTCGGGATCAGATCAGGCACCTGATCCGGCTGGTAATACTCCTCATATTTTTCAAGCAGCTGCAAACTGGCATGATACAGGGCCAATGTCTTTTCCAGGATCTGTTTTTTGCTATCGCCATCGGGTAAAACGGAACTTTGATAAGCGTACAGATCACTCATCCATCCTTTGATATCGGATAGGATCTTTTGCACGTCCCGGATCTGAAAATCCTCATAAATCCAAAGCATCATCAGATCGGCGGTGTGTTTGATCGACTGACTACTTGCCCGCCAGTTCTCAGATTGCATCTGCTGGTCTTTGGTTTTTAAAACGGTCAAAGAAAATATTCCGGCAAGCTGCTTTAACATACGGATCAGCTCCGCTGTATCGGCAGGCAGTGTTCTTCTTTGAGGTAGCTTCAGGGGTGTGTTGATCGCCAGCGACAAAAAATACTTACTGGCAGACAGTCCGCTTTTTTCAATGAGCTTTTTGATCTGTTCTCTTTGCGCTTCAGTTACCCATACACTGAAACCTTTGATTTCAACCTTGTCTTTTGGTTTAGGTGGCCTTCCTTTCTTATTTTGATTCTGCATAAGTTTTAAGATTTAAAAATGTCTGAAAAGCTATGAGCCCCAAAGGCGAATAGCGGGGTCCAGGGGTTTCCCATGGCCAGTTCTCGCCGGTGGGAGCTTTTTTGCGACCTACCGGCGATAGCTGGCTTTGGAGAAACCAACGCAATGTGCCCTAATGGATCTAAAGCGACCCAAACCGATCAAAATGAACCTTTTTAGATTCTTTCAGACCCAAATGGATCTTTATGGCTTCTTTTAGACCTAAAAGGATCAAAATGGATCTATCAGCATCACTGCGCTGCTTTGAGGGGAACTTTGACTATTTTCTTTTTGGCATCATACCAATAATGTTGCCCGTAGATGTTTCCACCTCTTTCATTGCCCTGCTCTAAGATCAGATACTGTACACCGTTTTCGGTTTTGAGTTTACCCTGACCGATCAGGTTTTCAAACGCTTCTACATTTTCATATCTGGATAAGATAGACTGGATTTTCTGGTACTGCTTACCGCTGCTCTGCCATTGAAAGATGAGTACAATCACCAGCAGAAGAGCCGATCCATAAAGAATATTGCTTCCCAGCCCATACAGAAATGCATCCTTTCCTGATTTGAACTGCAGCGTCTTGATCGATCCTTTGAAGCGGTCATAAAGCATTTTGTTTTGCTGAAGGTTTGCATCAAGTCTAAGCTTCATTTCATCAAATTGCTCTTTGGCTTCAAGAATGTTTGCTGCTGACCAGTCGTCGAGACCAATATTGTATTTGAGCTGAAAGTTTGCCTTGTAATTTTCCAGCATCCTGTCAAAATTTTGCTGATCCGTCATAACGTATACAAGTTGTGAAGTTCATTTCGTAGTCTGAGCATAGGGCCTATCTGGTGATCGCTGAGTGTAAAGCCTCTCCTTGCCCCATCCAGGATTTGCCCTCCCAGGTCTGATTCCGGTTCAAAGTCACCAAACTTATACAGTGGATAGTTTGCTGTCTGACAGTAGGCTTCCAGCTCTTTTGACAGCTCTGGATATTTACGAAAGGATGTTACCGATTTCCAGACGTTGATCTGAAAGTCTTTGGCAACTTCACCAATCTGATCCAGGTATTGTCCTGACGGAACGTAGGCAGACCCTCCAGCCATGACAATATGAAAGATCATTTCCAGGTTGAGCATATCTGCAAATTCCTTCATAGGCAGATCATACCGCAGTAGGGCGGGAAGCTGGGCACTTTCAGGTGAGCCCAGATCAAAAAAGAACTGATCAAAACTGCTGTTAGAGACAAGATCCAGATAGCTGATCAAACGGTCACGTACCAGAACATCTTTGTCGTTGTTCAGGGGCAGGACTTCCATATTAGTCTGTGGAATAAATCTTAGCTGGTTTTTGCTGGTATGTGTGGATGAATCCAGATCTACAAAGTACACAGACGGATCATGCCCGAATTTGAGGGCGAATAAATACATTAACAGTGATTTGCCGACTCCACCTTTGGCCTGGGCAATGAAATGAATCTGTTTCATCTTTTATTAAGGTTTGAATTTTTAAATGGATCTGTTTTAACCTGGTCCGGATCGGACCATTGCTTCTGGGTCGGATCGACTGCTGGC
Organism: Dyadobacter sp.; assembly: GCA_035998385.1. Classification (GTDB taxonomy): domain Bacteria; phylum Bacteroidota; class Bacteroidia; order Cytophagales; family Spirosomataceae; genus Dyadobacter. The sequence goes on from DASYHR010000076.1 coordinate 4,055, forward strand.
GGTAATACTACAGGTGCCAATACAGCACTACGTTTTGGTGCTGGCTGAACTTGGACTCCAGCTGACTTGGCAATCCTTGCCCTGATGTATTTGACATCGTAGACAGTAACCAGATCAGAGCCCAACTCACAGTTGATCAGTTCTGCTGTCAGCGCTACAGATAACTGCTGGTCGAACACGGAACGGAAAAAATCATAAAGCTTCTTTTTACGCTTGGAATCTTTCCGGACCAGCAAATCAATAATCATCTTTTTATCCATGTTTCGTTCTGTTTAATTCCTGATCATCCTTACCGGCCAAGGCTATACGGCTTGCACGCAGTGGATGATAGGAAGGCCGGTAATCGATGTAGCCCAGCTCACGCAGCTGGCGGATACAAACGTGATAGGTCGCAATGGATTTGATCCTTGCCGAGCGCATCAGTGTTTTTCTGCTGATCTGTATAAACCCTACCGCGCTCAGAGTACAGTGATAGGCGATAGCAGCATACAGACAAATGTGCACGGACCGAAGCTGCGGGTCATGCCACACCCGGTCTGATGGCCCGGCTGCTGCCAGACCATCAGTTGCTTTCTGATTTCTATGCATACTTATTTCTTTTTGGCGGTTGTGCCGTTTAACATGGCTTCAATATCCTGGGCACGGTAGTAGAAACTACCGCCTACCTTGGTGTACTGAAGCTGCCCGCTGATGCGCAGGGTTTGAAGCGTACCCGGCGAGACCTTTAAAAGATCCCGGACCTGTGCACTTTTGAGCCACTTTCCTGTTTGGCCCTGGGCGGGTGTTAAAACCAGGTTTTTTAATTCGTCGAGAAGTTCAGCTTTAAACGCCTGCAGATCCTCACTGGTGATCAACTCTACTTTCATACTGCAAAATGTTTTAGTTAGAAATAGGACTAATGCTTTTATCAGCCGGGGCCCTCGGTCTGACAAAAGCCGTGGGCAAGGTATGCAGCATGCAAATTTTTTTTTGACCAAAACCCGCAGTTGGTCAATTTTCAGACATAAAAAATAATCCGAAATGATAGATTTTAGGCAGTATGGCGCCTTTTTGGCCTATTTTAGATCATTTGAGATTTGTCCGAAAAAATATCTCAAAACAGGGTATAACCTGATAATAAATTATTGCCGATGCACGGATTTTTTGATATTTTTATCAGCGGACACCAGCCATGTTACCAAGAAACCGCTCAGATCAAAGTGGACTACAGTTCAATGCAACGCAACTATATTGGAATGGATATGCGGCGTGGTAGAAGAAAAATCAAAACATAATCCTGGCAGGCGATGGAGATTTTATACAAGATGTATTACACCTTTTTTCAGCGGAATCTCCGCTTGAATCCAGCAGGTAAAAACAGTAAGTACTTTGGACTTCTGCCGTGGATACAAATGACAGCCTGCTTTGCTCCGTTATGGGTACTGCTCGTTGTGTTGTTTGAAAAACTCATCATCAAAGATCAGTTTCTTCCTGAAGGCAAACTTGCAGGAGTCATGTTGGTAGTTCCTCTCTGGCTTGCTACCTATTACCTGATCTTCATGCTGTACCGAACTGATATTGCTACTGGTGTCAGCCCCAACTCCGACTATCATAAGTTTGCAGGTAACGGCAAGCTTTACTATCTGCTGGCGGCAGTGCTTGTTACTGTCCCGATTCTG
>DASYHR010000134.1:0-4407 GCA_035998385.1 Dyadobacter sp.
CAACTCCCGGAGCTGGAAGGATACTGGTGTGGAATGGGCTGGGTCATGATTTTAACCCGTTATTAACGAAAACCCGGGGCGTGTGCCCCGGGCTAAAATATAGGGCCCTTTCAGGGCGGTAGTAAACCCGTCGCCCTGAAAGGGCTCTACATTTTAAGATTGGGCATGGCCCTATCGCCAGAGTACCACTTCATCATCATCACACACATGTCACAATCACTATCCAAAGTCTGTACACATATCGTGTTCAGCACGAAACACCGTCAGGAATTAATCGATAAGAATATCGAGCAGGAGCTATGGAGTTATATTGGTGGCATATGTAATGAGCTTGAATGTTTACCGATAAAGGTCGGAGGTTATGTTGACCACATTCATATTCTTTGTGTTTTATCCAGGAAAATAGCGGTGATGAAGTTATTGGAAGAGGTCAAAAGAAGTTCATCGAAGTGGATAAAGACTAAAGGGAAAAACTATGCGAACTTCTACTGGCAAGACGGGTACGCAATATTTTCTGTGAATCCTTACGAATTAGATGTGGTCGTTAGCTATATCGCCAATCAGAAAGTACATCATGAGAACAAAGATTTCAAAAGTGAATTGAGAAACTTTCTCAAGAAATACAATGTGGAGTACGACGAAAAATATATATGGGATTAAATTTTTACAGTAATCTGGCCTGAAAGGCCTTCATCTCTCAAGATAGGGCAACGCCCTATTTTATCGGTAACAGGTATCCTGATTAAGACCACCTCGCCACTTATCATCCTCATGCCAATCCTCCAGGTCTCCAATCTCACCAAATCCTACTCAGGAATCAAAGCGCTGGACAATGTTCAACTTACACTCAAAGCTGGTGAAGTACATGCGCTGATGGGAGAAAATGGAGCAGGGAAATCAACCTTCATGAAAATACTGATCGGCCTCATTCGGCCCGATTCTGGTGAAATTCTTTTCGAAGGCAATGAACTGAAAGGCACCGTAAACGATATTCAGCAGAAAGGGATTTCTATGATTCACCAGGAAATCCTGATCATTCCTGAATTGACCGTTGCGCAGAATATCTTTCTTGGACGTGAAAAAGAAATAACCGGTTCCGGAAGCGGGTGGCTCAGCGACGACCAAATCCGGAGGCGCGCTGCGCAACTCTTGGAGCAAACGGGAGTTGGGATTTCGCCTAATACTAAAATGAAATACCTCAGTGTGGCACAAATGCAAATGGTCGAGATTGCAAAAGCCATTTCAAATGACGCCAAGGTTATTATCATGGATGAACCGACTTCTGCAATCTCAGACAAAGAAGTGGCTGTGCTTTTCGATATCATTCGTCAGCTTAAAGATAAAGGTGTTGCTATCATCTACATATCCCACAAAATGGATGAGATCTTTAAAATCTCTGACACCATTACTGTCCTGAGAGATGGCAGGTACATCGGAACAAAAAGTGCATCAGAATTAAACGAAACCAGCCTGATCAGCATGATGGTGGGACGCGAGATCAATACTATGTTTCCGGAATCAAATATCGAAAAGGGTAGTGAAATACTATCAGTTCAAAATCTAACCAGAAAGGGCTCGTTTGAAGATATCAATTTCAGTGTTCGTGCAGGCGAAATACTCGGGATGGCAGGGCTAATGGGAGCAGGCAGAACCGAAATCGCCAGGACAATCTATGGTCTGGACCAATCGGATAGCGGCTCCATTCGTATAGACGGAAGCGAAGTCAATATAAGTTCACCGGATCAGGCCATTAGATTTGGTATTGGGTATGTCAGCGAAGACCGTAAAGGGTTGGGATTTATTCCTCAAATGTCCATTCAGAAAAACCTTTCATTAGGAAGTTTATTCAAACATAAAAAAGGCATATTTATTAACTCAGATAGTGAGAAATCTGTTGCCGGCGAAATGGCCGGAAATCTCAGAATTAAATCTTCAGGCTTAGCGCAAAAGGTGACTAATTTGAGTGGAGGAAACCAGCAGAAAGTCGTCATTGGTAAAGTACTGTTGTCATCACCGAAAGTAATTATCCTGGATGAGCCTACCCGTGGTGTGGATGTCGGAGCGAAATTCGAGATATATAAATTGATTCATCAACTGGCAGCAGAAGGCATCGCTATCATGATGATCTCTTCTGAATTACCAGAAGTACTGGGTATGAGCGACAGGATTATGGTTTTGTCAAAAGGAAAACAAACTGCCATGCTTTCGCGTGAAGTAGCTACACAGGAATTGATTATGAAGTTTGCAGTGGAATAGCGGTTAACTGTGAGCAATTAGCTGTTAGCTTTCAACGGGTAATTATTTTTTTGGATAAATAATAAATCACATCATTTCAAATTGGAAAATAATTTACAAGCGCGGTTCAGGAATTTCGGACAATATGGAATCTACCTGGCATTTCTGCTGATTTGCCTGGTTCTTGCGTTCAGCACACCCCGATTTTTCACTGTATCCAATATGCTGACTATTGGCAATCAGGTTTCAATCAATGCGCTACTCGCTTTTGGTGTAACGTTTGTAATCATCACGGGTGGAATTGATCTTTCGCTGGGATCGATGGTAGCAGTGACCGGAGTTGTGGCGGCAACCTTTGCTCATCCGGATACATACCCACTGATCGTTCCGATTTTTACCGGACTTCTGGCGGGTCTGGCGATCGGCGCATTCAATGGATTTGTAATTACAAAAAGTAAAGTGCCCCCATTTATTGTTACATTGGGTACCATGACCATCGGTCGGGGTTTAGCGCTTATATTAAGTAATGGAAGACCCGTTTCCAATCTCTCAGACTCCTTCAATTTTATCGGTGGTGGCAATATATTTGGCATTCCCTTTCCCATCATCATTCTGATCATTGCCTTTATCGTCTGCTCAGTGATTCTAAACAAAACGATACTCGGGCGTTACATGTATGCAGTGGGCGGAAACGAGCCTGCAGCCCGGGCTTCCGGTATCAGAGTAAACAATGTGAAAATGTGGGTATATACCATTTGCGGATTGCTTTCAGCAATGGGTGGGATTTTGTTGACATCCAGAATTACGACAGGACAGCCCAATGCCGGCGCGGGATTTGAACTCGACGCAATTGCCGCAGCGATCATTGGCGGAACCAGTACTTCTGGTGGTACAGGAACAATGACGGGCACTCTGATCGGCGCTCTTTTGATCGGAGTGATCAGCAATAGTCTGGATCTGCTTAATGTGACGTCCTACTACCAACAGGTTGTGATGGGAGTAATCATCATCGGAGCTGTAGTGCTGGATGGTATAGGGAAGAAGGGGTGAGGGATAACAGCATGGGGATAAGGGCAGAGGGGGAAGAAGCTTTATACGACTGTGGGTATTAGGATGAGCATATATGCTTCGGAACGAATCAAAACATTTGCCTGAAAGGCATACATCCCGGAGGATCGGGTATCGCCCGATCAATTCGTTAATATGATGCAAATCGATAAATATCAATACAATGAAAAATGTTTGTTTGTCAGGTTTTTTGTTTTTAACAATACTATTAGCAGGTTGTAATCAATCGAAAACCAACGAATCAGGAGAGAAAAAACTGGTGATAGGCGCGACCATGCTCAGTATGCAAAATGAGTTTGTGGTGAATGTAGCTGACGAAATGGAAGCAAAAGCCAAAGAACTTGGTGCAGAATTGATCGTGGTGGATGCAGAACGCTCCTCCCTCAAACAAGTGGAGCAGGTTGAAAGTTTTATAGCGCAGGGTGTGGATGCCATCATCCTTAACCCATGTGAAGTAGAAGCGAGTTCACCTGCCGTGAAACTGGCGATGGATGCAAAAATTCCTATAATCAATGTAAACTCTGAGACAACTGCTAAACCAACCGCTTTCGTGGGATCTGATGATACAGAATCTGCCAGAATTGCGATGAAATATATTGTGGAAAAGCTGGGAGGTAAAGGAAATGTGATCATGATGCATGGGTATATGGGACAGGCAGCTCAGATTAAACGTGATCAGGGAGCAAAGGAAATTTTGAAAGCAAATTCTGGAATAAAATTGTTGGCGGAGCAGACGGGCGAATGGGATAGAGCTAAAGCAATGGCTTTGACAGAAAACTGGATTCAGTCATTTGGTCCCAAAATCAATGCCATTTTTGCTCAGAATGATGAGATGGGCATGGGGGCAGTGAAGGCATTGGAGGCAGCAGGCCTAAAGGATAAGGTGCTGGTGGTGAGTGTAGATGCCATCCCGGATGCATTGCAGGCTGTGAAAAAAGGGACACTGGATGCTACCGTATTTCAGAATGCGAAAGAGCAGGGTAGTAAATCTGTTGAAGCTGCTGTGAAAGCTGCGAAGGGTGAAAAGTTTGAGGCGGAAGTTTTGATTCCTTTTCAATTGGTAACCAAAGAAAATGTTGGGGAGTTTTTGAAGTAGTTTCTGTA
>DASYHR010000275.1:0-2551 GCA_035998385.1 Dyadobacter sp.
TGGTAAATTTGTACCAGCTTACAGGTAGCTCAAACTTTTGCACATAGGTGAGCGCAACGGCTTTGTATTCGATGACGATCTGGTAAAATTTGCCTGCATCCCTGACCAGTAGCAGTACTGACAGACTAAGTAAATGCAAACTTGTGAGCTCAACGCCGGCATTGTAGCCGATATTCACAAACCATATAGGCAGGAGAATCGCGATCATCATCAAAGCCCCGATCGTAGTGGTGCGGCGGGAGAGTAAAAGCAGCGTTGCTACGAGCTCGAATATACCTGCAAAAACCTCAAAGAAAGGGGATACGCCCGTTGTTAACCAGTATAATTTACCCGGTGTAAAGTCGCCCAGATTGGTATTCAGTTGACTAATCGTGGGGAAAGGCATTTGAACAGGAAATACCTTGGCCCATGCAAACCACGACATTCTCAGCGCGATCCCGTAGCGCGCGGCTGCATAAAACCAATAGTAAATCTGTTCATCATTTTTACGCTTTTTGTCGATTTGCTGCCACAAAAGTCCGGCGGCAATGCATACCAGCACGGTGATAAACCAACCCGTATAATTTTTGCCTTCCTGACTTGCAAAAAACCAGGGTTTGTTTTGAGAGATTACATCAAGCCAGCGAAACGGATAAGCATTGACATTAAATCCGGCGTCGAAGTTCTGGGTATAGAACTCAGGATTGAAAGGAATAGTGCTCACAACAGCATACACCAAAGCTGCGCGCACGGCAATTTTTTCATAGGCTTTCCATGGTGTGGATAGCCCGTTGGTCACTTTTTCAGACATGATCATTTGAGTAATAAAAGAATTGAATAGTCACACGTGTCTTTCAGACGAAATCAGCAGCCGTGTGTCGGGTTGCAAAAGTAGAATGGCTTTCAGGGCATTGCAACAGATTTGGTGGTATGAAATCGGATAAATCCATTAAATCTATAAAATTAATAGACAAATGATTGTGATCATTTTTTTGACGCTTTATCTTTGCCTCAGGTTATCGGATAACACAGCACGCTGCGTTCATCCCGGTATCCTGAATAACCCGGGAAAATCCTGCAAATGTCCCTGGTAATAGTGAGCCTGCCGGAAATTCTTCCGGAGGGAAATACTGTCAATCATTTTATAATCTTTTCAAATCAACTTGTATGAAAATTAACCAGATCAAGTCTGTGGCGTTAGCAGGGGCCACGTTTTTGAGCAGCTTCGCCTTCGCCGACGATCATTCAGCCGGTAAATCTCCGAAGCAGGGTATTTGGAGAGGGGAGTTCGTGATCAGCGAAACCAGAATTCCTTTCAATTTTGAGTATAACAACAAAGACAAAGAGCATCCGGTATTGACGTTGCTGAATGGTTCAAGACGTGATGATTTCAAAGTAACCAAGTTGATCGGAGATTCGATCTTCGTTAAAATGAATACCTACGATGCAGCATTGGTTGCCAATGTAGAATCGGACGGCAAGATTACCGGTGAATACCGCAGTCTGGTTCCGGGTTTTCGTGGAAGCGCATTGCCGTTTGCAGCAGAACATGGAAAAGACTACAGATTTGTAGAAAAAGGCAAAGAGCAGCCTACCAAACATAATCTGTCGGGGAAATGGGATCTTGCGGTATACAGCAAGGCAAAAATGCCAGACAATATTGCGATTCTGAAGCAGGAAGGTAATAAACTGACAGGCGTAGTGATGTCTACCGTAGGTGATAGCCGTGAACTTGAGGGAGTTGTAGAAGGTAATGAATTTGTACTTTCGCATTTTTCAGGACCTAACCCAAGGGTATACAAGGGGAAGATTAATGAAGACGGATCGATTACAGGGGTGATCAGCTCCGGGATATATGACAACACGAAATTTGAAGGAAGCAAAAATGCACAGGCTTCATTGCCGGATCCTTACAAGCTAACATTTCTGAAGGAAGGTTACAGCAAACTGGATTTCACACTGCCTGATCTGGATGGAAAAAATGTTTCGTTGAGCGATGACAAATACAAAGGCAAGGTTGTGATTGTGGAAATTATCGGAACCTGGTGCCCTAACTGCACCGACCAGACCACCTTCCTTGCTCCATGGTACAAGGCTAATAAGGATCGCGGTGTTGAGGCAATAGCGATAGGTTTTGAGCAAAAAGACGATCTGGCTTATGCGAAATACACATTGGGAACATTGAAAAAGAAATATGGTATCGAATACGATATCTTGTTTGGCGGTATCGCGGATAAAAAAGTAGCATCAGAAAAACTGCCTGCTTTGAACCGTATGATGGCTTTCCCGACTACAATTATCATTGACAGGAAAGGGGACGTACGCCAGATTCACACGGGCTACACGGGTGAAGTTACCGGTGACTATTTCACCGAGTATGTCAAAAAATGGAACACGGATCTTGATGCATTGATTGCTGAACCTGTTCCTGCATCATTTGCTGCTTCAAACAGCAAATCAAACTCCAAATAACAAGGTGGGTTAAGTAACAAAGTAGTTTGGGACAACTGCAAGGCGGGTGTTACGCGCTTTGCAGTTGTTTAATGTAACGCTTGTGATGTGCTACCCTGTC
>DASYHR010000172.1:0-2237 GCA_035998385.1 Dyadobacter sp.
AGACGATCATTAGCGGTGCTTCTTGTACTACTAACTGCCTTGCTCCAATGGCGCAGGTATTGGAAGATAAATTTGGTATCGTGAACGGTTTGATGACTACCATCCACGCTTACACCAACGATCAGAACACACAAGATGCACCTCATCCAAAAGGTGATTTGAGAAGAGCTCGTGCAGCTGCTCAGAACATTGTACCTAACAGTACGGGTGCAGCGAAAGCGATTGGTCTTGTATTGCCTTCATTGAAAGGTAAATTGGACGGATCTGCTCAACGTGTTCCTACTCTTACAGGTTCGTTGACTGAATTGACTGTTATTCTTGGAAAAGAAACTACTGTTGAAGAGATCAACGCAGCTATGAAAGATGCAGCTAACGAAAGCTACGGATATACTGAAGACGAAATCGTGAGCAGCGACATCATCGGTATCAGCTACGGATCTTTGTTTGATGCTACTCAGACAAGAGTTCAGAAAGTAGGTGACACGCAGTTGGTAAGAACTGTGAGCTGGTATGACAATGAAATGTCTTACGTATCTCAGCTTGTACGTACAGTTTATTACTTCGCGAAATTGATCAAGTAATCAATTTCTGTCTTAGAAATACAAAAAGGGCTTCGGATTTAGAATCCGAAGCCCTTTTTTATACCTGTAAATGGACCTTCGCGAAATTACGATTTAAGCCTGGCTTTAATGTATTTGATCGAATAACCCTTATTAACGAAAATCTGCTCGTAATGTGTTTTGACACCATAATGCTCGTCCAATAGCTTCGAATCATACAGATTATCAGTGTGCTCCAGAATTTCAAATTGAGACGACCCGGAAATTGTCTCCAGACTGTAATCATATAAAAAGGAACTGTCTGTTTTCAGATAAAACATTCCATCATCCTTGAGAAATCTCGAATACATATCCAGAAAACGAGTGTTTGTAAGCCTCTTGTTTTCATCCCTGTCACGCACTTGCGGATCCGGATGAACCAGCCAAATCTCGTTCACTTCTTTTTCTGAAAAGAATTCATCTGAATATTGAATACCGGCTCTCAGAAATGCCACATTCGTTAATTTCGCCTCGGACGCCGCTAAGCTACCTCTTGCAATGCGGTCTCCTTTTATATCTACTCCTATAAAATTCTTATCCGAAAAACGCTTGCCTAATCCAATTGTATATTCTCCCTTTCCACATGCCAGTTCCAATACAACGGGATTTTCATTCTTAAAATAGAGTTCATTCCATTTCCCTTTTACCGTGGTGTAGAGAGGTTTACCTAACTCAATCACATTATCAGCTTTCGCACTGAATTCATAATGTGCCAACTTTCTTCTTGACATTCCTAACGTTATATAAATATGTAATTATAAATCATTCAGATCAGCTACAACAAATGTACTGCCTCCGACATAAATGCAATCTTCCGAATCAGAGTCCGCGATTGCGGCGTTTAGTGCATCATTTACGTTTAAGTAATCGTTGCCCATCAATCCGAATCCGTTTGCCAGCACGCGCAGATCCGAAGCTTTGAGCGCTCTGCAGTTTGCAGGTTCAGTAAAATAAAAAAATGCGTTTGAAGGCAGCATGGATAACATGGTTGAGATATCCTTATCTCCTACAAAACCGATGACGTAGCGTCGATTTTTGGCAGGCAGACTGGCGAACTGCTCCAGCGTCTGTGTAAGTCCTGCTGCATTGTGTGCGGTATCACAGTAAATGGTTGGTGAATCGTTCAGTTTCTGCCATCTTCCTTTCAACCCTGTAAGCGCCGTAACCTTCGCTAATGCACTGTAAATTGCCTGTTTTTCAATAACAAAAGCTTTTGCATTCAATACCTGAACCGCCTGCAACACCCCTGCAATATTTTTTAACTGATATGCACCGCCAAGATCGAGCCTTAGATCAGGATAAAATGTAAGTGAACCGTCGACAAACAAAGCTTTAACTGCTGATAAACCATCTGCATAGGCTATTCTTTCGATTTTCAGGTTCTTTGATGCAAACAAGATCGAAGCATTTTTTTGGTCAGCTACAGTTCGAAAAATCTCTGCAATCTCCGGCTCATACTCACTAACTACCACAGGGGTATCCGGTTTTATAATTCCTGCTTTTTCAATAGCTATCTTATCCAACGTGTCACCCAAAAATTGGGTGTGATCCAGACTAACATTGGTGATTATCGAAAGTTCAGGGTTGATTACGTTAGTGGAATCAAGCCTTCCGCCCATTCCTACCTCAATGACAGCG
>DASYHR010000178.1:0-2634 GCA_035998385.1 Dyadobacter sp.
ACCACATATTTTCTATCAAACAAATGGCACAATATATCAATGCTGCCAGATAGAAATCATCGTCTACATTTATCTGCAAAGGCTCTCAATTGCGAAAACTGAATATTCGTTGATTAGTACCATAGAATATGACATTAGTATTTACATTTTTGGTTCGAATTGAAGACATTTGTAACAGTCCCTCACAGGTATTCAGAGGGACATTCTAATACTAATCTGACTTAGTCATGGCACATACAAATCGATTGTACAGCGTACTCTTTAACAAATGTCCACGTTGCGGAGAAGGTGATTTCTTTATTACCAAAAGTGCATATAGCCTCAGGAATTTTGATAAAATGAATAAACATTGTCCCAAATGCGGTGAAAATCTGGTTCCGGAACCAGGATTTTACCAGGGCGCCTTGTATATGAGCTACGCCTTTTATGTGGCATTTATGGTGGTTTATTTTTTGATATTTGTCAATTTCTTCGAAGAATATCTGGATTACTTCCTGGTCAGCATCATTCCGGTGTTGATATTATTGACTCCTTATTTCTACCGTCTTGCCCGTCGTTCCTGGCTCGCGCTGTTTATTAAACCAGCCGAGAAGAAAACAGTGTGATAGCATAGGTACCGGAGGTGTTCATCTTAATTATTTACTGCATTTAATCTGAACGCCTCAGGTGTCATACCGGCATACTTTCGGAAGAACCGGGTGAAATAGGAATTGTCGTTGAAATTCAGGCGATATGCGATCTCTGCCACGGTGAGTTCGGGCATAATCAGCAATCGTTTTGCCTCCAGCAAAACCCTTTCACGAATCACCTCACCTGCCTGCTTTCCGAGATGCTCCTTCGCTAATGCATTGAGGTGGTTGGGCGACACATGCAGCATTTCCGAATAATTTCCAGGTAAGCGCTTATCAATAAAGTTGGTTTCGATCAATTTCAGGAAGCTCCTTATGACTGCGTTCTGTAAAGGGGCAGATAACTTTGATGGATGCGGATGACCGTGCTCAATAGTGATAAATATTTGTAATAGAATAAGTCTGATCATATCAACCTGCAGACTACCCACTTTCCGGGATTGCTGGAGGAGTGTTTCAAACTGAATATTCACTTCATCAGTCAGCTCATCTGACATATTTAGTACCGCATCCTCAGTAACGCTATTTAGGAAGAAGAACGATTCAAGATATTCTTGTCTCAGCAGGAAAGACTGAAAAAATGTCCCGGAAAAATTAACGACAAAGCCTTCCATCTCACCTTCAAAGTGCCATGCGTGCACCTGACCCGGAGCCATAAAATAGATCTGGTTATTTTTAACAGGAAATGACTGAAAATCAATGGTATGCGAACCACTTCCTTTCGTGAAAAATACCAGATGGTAGAAACTATGCCTGTGCGGGAAAACCAGATTTTGATGTTCAATAAGGTAATCAGAGAGCCTGCTGATCATCAGATCATCTTCCCTGTAATCCGACAATGTGCAGATATCTAATCGTGGAATCGCCGTCTGTTTTTTTAACATCGTTCAATAATGAAAATTCCTTGCAAGTTAATCTTTTCTGCTTAGTCAACTAAGAACAAAATAATCACTAGTTTTTCCACTCTACCAACGCTTCAGTTACGCCTTCGTCCGTATCAGTGTGCGCTATCTACGATTTGGTAAAGAATTGTGAACAAGCACAGGATTAATTCTCAAATTTGTATCTATGGAAAAACCGTTTGCACCATTGATGACAAACAGATTCAAATCATTGATTCTGCCACTTTTCTCATTTGTGATGCTTTATCTGATCATTTATTTGCTGGATCCGAGAGATATTCAGTTTCAGAGGTACATGGCACGCCCGTGGCCAGCTCTGATTTCTGAATGGACACTTGCCTTTTTATGCTGTATTCTCAACTCTGAATTCAGCATCCATATAAACAAATGGCTTAATAAGTTTCTCTCCTGGTTCGAAAAACCACTCCTCAGATTATTTACTGAAGCAACCCTAAACATAGGTATTGTATTTCTATTGATCCTGCTGCAAATCTTTTTAATGTCTTTTGTTTACGATTACAACGTGGAATTGGCCGACTGCCTGGATGAGGATGTAGCGGGATTTTCGCAATGGATTATTGCCAGTGTGGTAATTGGTTTGATGATCCTCTCTTTTCATACAGGAAACTACCTGATTACCAATTGGAAAAATACCGCCGTGCTGGCTGCGACGCATCAACTCAAAGCAGCTGAACACAAACAAGCCGCCGCAGAAGCTGAATTGGAGGCGCTGCGACTTCAGCTGGACCCTCATTTCGTTTTTAACAATCTGAGTGTCCTTTCAGAACTTATTCTGGAAGATCAGAAACTGGGCTATGAGTATGCCGAAAACTTCTCCAAGGTGTATCGATATCTGCTTGTCAATTCTAAAAAGGATTTAATTCCTCTTGGACACGAGCTTAAATTTCTCAACGCGTATATTTTCCTTTTGAAACATCGGGTCGGCGCAGGTATTGAGTTTGACATCGATATTAACTGTGGTTTCTACGAACATCAGATACCTCCGATGAGCCTGCAGTTGCTGATTGAGAATGCCATTAAACACAACAAAACCAGAAAGGACAATCCCTTGAAAATTATTGTCAGGAATAATACTGAAAATG
>DASYHR010000188.1:0-3435 GCA_035998385.1 Dyadobacter sp.
GTCGCGACGAATCTCAGCCTAATACGCTGAACCTTTGGATTGTTGCAGACAACCTTCGTAAAGGTGCTGCGACCAATACTGTTCAGATCGCCGAATTCCTGCTGAAAAACGCGCTGGTTGGAGCTGCTCAAGCTTAACTGACATTTGCAATAACGTAAAAAGAGCTTCTCAAAAGGAAGCTCTTTTTGTATGCTTTTTATGCTGAACCCTTTGCCCTATTCCCATTGCCCTATGCACGGCAACCGTTCAGACTGACTGCGTCATTCAGACCGGAGGCTCTGCCCATGCCCTGTTCCTATTGCCTTATGCACGGCAAACCGTTCAGACCAGCTTCGTTGTTCAGACCGGAACCTCTGCCCTGTTCCCTCTTCCCCTAAACCCTCTGCCCCATACCACTCTCTACCTATCCACTTCACCCATAACGACATCAATGGATCCGATGATGGCTATAAGGTCGGCAAGTAAAGCGCCTTTGGACATTTCACCAATTACTGAAAGGTTATTAAATGAACAAGCCCGGGCTTTACAGCGCACAGGAATATCAGATCGACCATCTGTTCTGAAGAAAAAGCCTAATTCTCCTTTTGGATTTTCCGCTCTTGTATAGAAATCCATCGCTTTCGGTCTTATCTTTTTAGGGACAATTGCCTGAGGATCGAAATCCGTAGTTCTTTTATAGTCTTTATTTAGCTTATCAAGACATTGTTCAATGATCCTTATCGACTCCTGGCATTCCCTGACACGAACCCAGGTTCTGTCCCAGCTATCTCCGACTGTTCCAAGATTTCCTTCTCCGATCGGTATTTCAAAATCAAGCTCAGGATATACGGAATAGCCATCTACCCGCCTGAGATCATACCTCAAGCCGGAGGCTCTGAGCATAGGACCGGTACACCCATAATTAATCGCAACCGGTAGAGGAAGCACGCCGACATTGATTGTACGCTCAACAAATATTTTATTATCAACGACCAGTTGCTGAAGCTCAGTCAGTTTGGGTTTGAGGTATTTGATAAACTCTGCGCAGCGTTCTTCAAAGCCTACAGGCAAATCATAAAAAAGCCCTCCAATCCAGATGTAATTGTATAACATCCGGGCGCCACACACCCATTCAAGAAGTTTCAGTATTTGTTCACGGTCTCTCATCATCCAGAGAAACGGCGTGTAGGCACCTATATCCATGGCATATGTGCCTATGGCTACAAAGTGCGAGGCGAGCCGGTTCAGTTCTGCCACGAGCACCCGTATATATTCCACCCGCTTCGGAATATCATTTTCAATACCCAGCATCCGTTCCACACCCATGACATAGGCATGCTCGGAATTCATAGCAGCCACATAATCAAGCCTGTCCACATATGGTATGATTTGGTTAAATGGAAGTGACTGCGCGTGTTTTTCGAAGCACCTGTGCAGGTATCCTAAATGTGGTACCACGTCCACTACCACTTCGCCATCTGTCACCACTTCCAGCCGTAACACACCATGCGTGGAAGGATGTTGAGGACCCATATTAAGCACCATTTCTTCGGTACGAAGATTTTCGGAATTGTATTTCGTCGGTGCGGAAACAGTGAGGTATTCCTTTTTATACTCGTATTGAATGGCGTTACTCATAACTGATGGTAATCTGAGACGGGTAATTAAAATCTGACAAGCTTCTGCTCCTGTACCTCCACACGTAGCGGACCTATCGGGCGACTTTCGTTGTGAAGCCGGTCCACAGAAGTGATGTAATAAACGTAACGTTGGCCGGGCTGCACAGTTTTATCTATGAACTTTTCGCCTTCATAACACATGCCGATAATACGACGGGGATCATAGGCGGTAGCCTTTTCATCGGGCTCAAAACGATAAATGACATAATACGTGGCCCCATCTCCGTCCGAGGCGGGATCAGGTTTCTCCCAGAACAATTCCAGGGCATTATTAAGCATCAATGTAGCCTTCAGACTTTTAGGAGACAAAGGCGGCACACTATCTTTCCAGGGCATGGTCGGAATTAATGCCGGATACCTGAACAGATCCTGCCGCAATGAATCCACAAAACCCAGACTATTATTTTTGAGTGAACGAGAACTGAAGAAAATGGCTCCGTCTGTTTCGTTACCTCTGAAGTACCTTACCTGATCCGGAATTTCTTTCGGATTGGCCCAATTGGTATCACGCTCTTTATAACCTACCCTGTAAGCTCCCATTCCTACATAGAAATGACGCCCGAAACTATTATCAGTCCACCAATCCACCAGATTCTTATACGGCACCCGACCGAAACCTGAGGAGAAATAAACCTGAGGAGCAATGTAATCGATCCAACCTTCTTTCATCCATTTCCGGCTGTCAGCATACAGATCATCATACGAAGCCAGTGCACCATAAGTTTTGGAGCCTTCCGGATCCGTGCCCTTATTCCGCCACACCCCGCATGGACTGATCCCGAATTTCAATCTTGGATTAACTTCCTGCAGAGCATTGTGAATCTGTTCTACCAGTAAATTGATATTATTTCTTCTCCAGTCAGCTTTATTGGTAAATCCTCTGCCATATTTCCGGAAAGTAGCTTCATCCTGAACGATCTGGCCCGGTACTACATAAGGATAGAAATAGTCGTCGAAGTGTATGCCATCGACATTGTAGTTTTTGGCTACATTGACGGTAACCTGCGTAATGAAATCACGCACTTCCGGAATTCCGAAATCGAAAAGTTTATAGCCGTCATAGCTGATGATCCATTCCGGATGTGTATGACTAAGGTTTTCAGTGGAGACACTGGTTGAAGATTTGTGTACCAGTCGGTTGAGGTTCAGCCAGGCATGAAACTCCAGCCCTCTCTGATGCGCCTCTTTGATCATAAAGTCCAAGGGGTCCCAGAATGGCTCAGGTTGTCTGCCCTGTTTACCGGTAAGCCACTCAGACCAAGGCTCCGGGCTTTTAGCATAAAATGCATCACCTGCCGCCCTTACCTGTACAAAGACCGCATTCATCCCAACCCTTTTGTGGAAATCAAGAAGATTTGAAAATTCTGTACGCTGTTCAGACGGTGGCATAGTTTTGCTACTAGGCCAGTCAATGTTATCAACAGTAGCTATCCACACAGCTCTGAATTCTCTTTTCGGGGGTAATGGAATTTCCGTTTCAGTGCTTTGAGCAACACAACCCGTCAGCAAAAAGATATCAAGCAGTAGGAAAAGTGTTATTACCCTAATTTTCTTCACTATAAAACGTATGCAAAATGTTATTCTGATCAAAGTAACGTAATTTGGAGCAAAGTTAGCCGAGAACTACTTTAAATTCATCTATATGTTCAGGGTTTAGTTCAATGTAACTATATGCGACCCTAAGGTAGCTTTCTTGACTTAGTTATATTTCCTGAACGGTTGCGCAACCGATGAAGTGTGAAAAACGAAATAATCGCAGACTTAAATGTTGTTATTA
>DASYHR010000218.1:0-5725 GCA_035998385.1 Dyadobacter sp.
CAGTCGTCACCGACCATTTTTCAATTCGTTACGGAAAGCAGCTTCTCTTTCAATTCAATAAAATTGACCGGTTTCGTCAGAAAATCATCCGCCCCCAAACGCATGGCCTCATCATGATTTTTGCTGTCGCCGTAAGCTGTAATCATCATTACCTGCGGAGGCGCAGCCGGAAAATCAGAGCGAATCGATCTCAAAAGCTCAATCCCACTCATGCCAGGCATGTTGATATCCGACAATATCATTACCACTTCTGAAGGATGCGTGGCCATGTAGCTCAACGCCTCCTCCCCTGAAAAGGCGAAAGAAAATTCAAAAATGTTATTCCGTATCTCCTTTCTGAACTTTTGTTCAAAAAGCGATTTCACATCCTCCTCATCATCAACAACCAATATTTTCATAGTATTTCTTTGAGCCAGCGCCGTTCCAACTTCTTAACACCTTTATAATCTATTTCTAATTCTTAATTCTTAATTCTCAACTCTCATCCACAGGCAACGTAATCCTGAACTCCGTTTTCTCATCCGGAATCGTATCCACGTCCAGCGTACCGCCATGTCCGTTTGTGATAATGTCATAACTCATGGATAAACCAAGACCCGTCCCCTGCCCGGTAGGTTTCGTCGTAAAAAACGGCTGAAATATCTTCGCTTTCACATGCTCAGGCATTCCCGTTCCGTTATCCGAGACCCGTATATATAGTTTATTGGCGAATTTCTTTGTTGAAATTTTAACCTCCGGTTTGTAGTCGACCTCGGGATTAGTTTCTCCCAGTTTTTTCTTCTTTTCAGCAACGGCATAAAATGCGTTCGTAAACAAATTCAGAAAAACACGTCCTAAATCCTGCGGAAGTACCTTTACTTTTCCAATGGAAACGTCAAAGTCGGTGACAAGCGCCGAGTTGAATTCTTTATTTTTTGCACGCAACCCATGATACGCGAGGCGCATGTACTCGTCTGCCAGCGCATTGATATCCACCTCTTCCAATTCACCAGACGACGCCCTTGAATGTTGCAACATTCCTTTCACGATCGAATCGGCACGTTTGCCATGATGCGTAATCTTCTGTTGATTCTGGCTGAGGTCGCCAATGATCTCTTTGATGTATTCCTTGTCTTTCTCAGCAATCGCCGTCTTTTCAATTTCCTCTTCCAGTTCCTGACAAAGCTCTACCGACACCTCAGAAAAGTTATTGACAAAGTTGAGCGGGTTTTGGATTTCGTGGGCTATACCGGCAGTCAGCTCACCAAGGGACGCCATTTTCTCACTCTGTATGAGTTGATTCTGGGTAGATTTAAGTTCTTCAATTGTCTTCTGTAACTCTTCTTTTTGTAAAGTGAGCTCGTATGTCCTTTCCGCCACGAGGTATTCGAGTGATTCTTTCTGAGCCCGACTTTCTTTCTCCTCCTGTAACCTCGCCTCCCGCTCATTGATCAGAATGCGCTGTTGCTTGCGTGCATAAAACCAGATGATGAAGCAAAGAGCAAATGCGAAAAACCTCAGGGCCGTGATATACGCGTCGTAATTTTCATAAAAAGTTGGCGCTATTGTCCTGATAACATCATTGAGAATTGATACCGCAACAAAAGGAATGACTGATTGGACAATACCCCTGACAGAATAAAACTCTTCATTTTTGTAAATTGTGAAAATCAGCAAAATCATGAACGGATGCCAGATCCAGCCAAACCACTCAGGTGTACTCGCCACATAGAAGGTACACATGATAGCAATTGAGATGTATTTGGCGTAGTCGAGCCGCTTATCCCAATAAGGCATTTGCACTTTGGTATGCAGTGTTATGCGAATGTGTTGGATCAGAAAAAATGAAACCAGAAAATAATCCATGAATGAAAAAGTCTGTCGGGTTGGTTCGTCGTTGCGGGTTTGAGCAGGCAAAGTAATTATTTTCCTTCAATTTCCTGAAAACTGGAGTCAGGTAGCGGCCATCCTGAGCTGATGATTTTCTCAACATCGCAATGCAGCAAAGCTTCGTAAGGATCGCCGGTCAGTCCCAGTAATTTTGCAAATGCTGGTTCAGTTTTAAGTCCGCTGGTTTTCTGCTGAACGACTACCTGTCTGAATTTTTCACCGAGTCCTTTGAGCAACTGATGTTCGATCAGCATGTGACGATAACCAAGTTGTTCTCCTGACGGAGTGGCTTGGGCAAATAGTTCAATCTCAAAACCATCCAACCAAAAGTTTGCTACGACAGACTGGTTCGCGGATCTTTCCCGGATTTTGAAATTTTCTTCTTTACCGAAATGCAAGCTTATTTGCCTGCAAAAATATGCCCGATCCGAAAAACAGCATACAATATCCAAATCACTATTCTCCAGATCAATGCCAATCGGAATAGTCCCGACCAGAATCGGGTCAAACTCCTTCAATAATTGCAAAAGCTCATGCTTCAACAGCACATTGTAAGCCAACTGCTGCTTTTGGTTGCCGGACTTTAAGTATTCTATTTTGGTAAAATCCACCATAAATTCCCTTGTAACCGTATTTATAATTTTGAAACTTTAAAGAAAATCACGCGGTTCGGGAATATTGCTTCCCGATTATCAAAAAATCATCTGATATTGATAGAATTCAGTGAATTCTAAAACTTCAATAGTTGTTAGACATCTATCGCATGCTGAGCACCAGTCATTTCGCTTGAGCACAAGACAAATTAAAGAAATAACTGGATATTACCCGACCACACGAAGACCGAATACCAATGAAATCTTTCATTATTGACGTTACCAAAGATTCACCTCTGGAAATGATGCAACTTGATACTGCCATTTCCTTCAAAAAATATATCGCGTACTTAAAAAACAGAGTTGAAAACGAAATCACGGTCCGGAAAAAATTTTTCGAAATGGTTTTGGATGGCCTGCTTGCCGATCCGGCGTTTCTGAATCCGATTTCCACTGAGGCGCTGAATCAATATAAAACGCAGCTGGATCTGGTTTATGGTATGCTGATCCCACCCATCGCAGACGAAAAAAATATACTTTGGGCACTGAGCGGGCCAATCAATCCAAAGATTTTTTTCGGAACAGATGGATTTTACGAATTACTTACAGATCAGACAACCGGCGATCTAAGATGTGACCTGGAAAGTGTGAATCAGGGAACGATACGGCAAAAGGTGCTGATGATCTATTCCATGGTGCTGGAGAAGTTTTATAATTTTCCTATATCCCATTTCGGTGAAATGCTTATCGCATTGAGAGAAGGAAAATCACGTCTGCAAAAGTACTATAAGATCAATATCGATACCCGTTTCGTGGACGTAATCCTTAAAGGAGAGCTTCCCGAACTTGACGCAAATACCATTCGCAGGCAGATTCAGGAAAATACGGATATATCTGAATTACTTACGCTACTGCCATTATCGCTATTCAGGTTCGAAGGGATTTCGGTTGTGACAGTCACGGACGTTACTCAGGAACATGCGCTTGAAAAGCTAAAAAACACTATTTTAAATCGCGGCAATTTTGATCCAACTACGTACTATCAGCATATCACAGACACACTCAAAACGCTGGTGGAAGATCCCGATGTTGAATTTGGGCTGATGCCTTTGCTCAGGGTTAATAATAAATTGATTTTCAATCAGAACACCATTTTGCATAGCAAACTCGTCACCGCTGCCAATGCCAGTCACCTGGCAGAAGAGCTATATCTTGCTCTGGCAGAAAGTTATTTCAAAAATCCCAAGGTGATTTTTATGCGAAATATGGGTGAGGAGGATGAAAAACATCAGTTTGTGAAAGTACTGAAGGACGATGGCGTAGAATCATATGCACTGGTTCCGGTCTATTTTGACAATAAAATTGCCGGCGTGCTCGAATTATTCTCTCATCAGGAAGGAGTAATTGATGAAAAGATCCTTTCCCGGATAGATCCTGCCCTATCGCTTATTGCACAGATATTTCAAAATAACATTACAGAGTTTAACGCCAGTATCGACAACGTAATCCGTGATAAATTTACCTCTTTGCAGCCTGCGGTACAATGGAAATTCAAAGACGCTGCGTGGCATTATATCAGAGACAAAGCCGAGAAGGCCAGCGGAGCAGCCATCGAAAGCATTGGCTTCAAAGATGTTTATCCGCTGTATGGCGCAGTTGACATCAGGAATTCGACCTACGAAAGGAACCTCGCGCTTCGTGAAGATCTTCGTTTACAGTTCTCCGTGCTTATCGACACATTTGAAGTATTAAAGAAAAAACAGGGATTCGGCCTTGCGGATGAAATGGCATTCAAATGCAAAAAAATGCTGGCCTGGATTACTGACGAATCTTCAGATAATGATGAAGTGAAGATCCGGGAGTTTCTGGACAACGAGGTTCATCCGTTTTTAACACATTTCAGAGAACATCAGGTGAAGCAGCAATCCGGAATTTCTGTGCTCGCCGGCAATAGCGAGCATGAAGAACCTGACGACGATATTGCTGTTGCCATTGACAGATATTTCGCATTGACCGACGAGACAAATGGTCAGGCATATGCAAACAGACGGGATCTGGAAACTTCCATGCAAACCATCAACGCATCTGTCAATTTGTACCTCGATCTTTTCAAAACGGAAATACAGCAATCCTTTCCCACCTACTTTGAAAAATTCAGGACAGATGGCATCGAATACGATATCTATATAGGTCAATCTATTGAGCCGGAAAAAGCATTCAGCAATCTGTATCTTAAAAATATCAGGCTGTGGCAACTTACATCCATGGCTGCCATTGCAAGGATCACCCATTCTTTGCTGCCTGCCATGACCAAGCCATTGCTGACAACACAACTCATCTTTATCAATTCGGGTACGATCGACATCAGTTTCCGGGACGATGAGCGAAGGTTCGATGTTGAGGGCGCCTACAACATCCGTTACCAGGTGATCAAAAAACGTATTGATAAGGTACACGTAAAAGATACCGGCGAACGGCTAACACAGCCCGGCAAAATTGCTATGGTTTATTTCAATAGTAAATCGGCTGAGGAATATGTAGATTATATCAGATACCTGCAGGAAAAAAATACATTAAAGGATGATCTGGAATTTTTGGATCTTGAAGAGTTGCAAGGCGTAAACGGTCTCAAAGCCCTCAGAGTAAGCGTAAATGTCAGCGAGGAATGGCTTTAAGTTGTTAATTTTTTAAACAGAACCCAGGCTTAAATATGAACTATAATCATCGGCTCGACAAAATCAGGCATCATGTGAAGCAGTTTTCAGGCAACGAGTCAATCTCTGCACTGATATACCACAACCTTGCCCACACAGAATCTGTTGTAGCCAATGCGATACGAATCGCTGACTTTTACAAGTTAAATGAAAAAGAGACGTTTGTTGTAACTGCGGCAGCCTGGTTTCACGATACAGGTTATTATTCCGGAGAAGCCAAAGACCATGAGCGGCGAGGGGCCGATCTGGCAGCAAATTTCCTGAAAGAAGACGGGATTCCTGAAGAGCTTGTGACACAGGTGAAAGGCTGTATCCTGGCTACTGTGGTTCCGCAGAAGCCTAAGAATCTACTTGAGGAAATCGTGTGTGATGCAGATTTGTTTCACCTGGGAACCACTGAATTTGCCGCGCGCAACAAATTGATGCGACAAGAGGCTGAGCAACGCACAGGTACAAAAGCTGATAAAGCAGCCTGGCGGGAGAGTACTATTGAACTGATGGAAAACCACCGATATCATACATCCTACTGTCGTGAACTGCTTGAAAAAC
>DASYHR010000245.1:0-1595 GCA_035998385.1 Dyadobacter sp.
CATCTTAAAAAAGAAAAGTGGTTAGTTCAGGCAATATAACTATCTAGATACGGAAAAAATTGCATGTTGGATTACTGCCTGTTACTTTTCCGTTGAAAAATAAAATTCTTTGGGGTATCCCAGAAATGTATCCTATTTTTAGGAGATTGTTACAACCATTGACTTCTTAACCATAAACAGAATTATTTATGAAGATTACCGTCGTAGGAGCCGGAGCCGTAGGTGCCACAACCGCTGATAATATCATTCGTCGCGAATTGGCGGAAGAAGTTGTACTACTTGATATCAAGGAAGGCGTAAGTGAAGGCAAATCCCTGGATATGTACCAGACTGCCGCTCTGCTGGGTTTCAATACAAAACCAATTGGTTCTACCAATGACTATGAAAAAACAAAAGGCTCTGATGTCGTTGTAATAACTTCAGGACTTCCGCGTAAGCCAGGAATGACGCGTGAGGAGCTGATAGGAATAAACGCCGGCATCGTAAAGGGTGTTACAGAAAATATATTGAAATATTCGCCAAAGGCCATTATCATCGTCGTGTCCAACCCGATGGATACGATGACTTATCTGGCACTGAAGGAATCAGGTATTCCTAAAAAGCGCCTGATCGGAATGGGTGGTGCGCTTGATAGCGCCCGCTTCAAAACATATCTGGCCATGGCTATGGACGTATCGCCTCTTGATATCCACGGTATGGTAATAGGCGGGCACGGAGATACTACGATGATACCGCTTACACGTTTGGCTACTTATAATGGCATTCCGGTAAGTCGCTTCCTTTCTTCCGACAAACTTGAAAAAGTAGCCGCTGACACCATGGTAGGAGGCGCGACGCTTACGAAACTGATCGGAACATCTGCCTGGTATGCTCCCGGAGCTGCTACTTTGTTGCTTGTAGAGAGTATAGTGCGTAATCAGAAAAGGATTGTTCCATGTAGCGTATACCTTAATGGAGAGTATGGGCAGAAAGATATTTGCATGGGTGTACCGGTTGTGCTTGGTAGCAATGGGTGGGAAAAGATCATCAACCTGAGACTAAGTGATCAGGAAAAAGCAGCGTTTGAAAAATCTGCTGAGGCAGTAAGGTCTATGAATGCTGCCTTGAATCTGTAAATAATTATTTTGCTACACCAAAAGCCGGCTCTGCACAAGAGTCGGCTTTTTTGTGTTTAGTGCTTTCTCTACCCCTGGACAATCCAATTACTCACAAATTCAATTTAAAATTTTATACTGAATTTTAAGCGAATACCGATTGATAATTTTAATTTTTCTTTATACTATTAAATAAAATTTGTATCAATTGCACACTTCGAAATATCCAGAGTCTTCCATTTCACACTATATCATGAATCATCTACAACCTAAAACAGAATAGAATTTATGAGAAAATTACTAATCTTTCTTATAGCCGCATTATGCTCTACTGCAACGATGGCGCAGGGGGTAAAAGGCAAAATTACAGATGCGAAAACAGGTGCAGGACTCCCGGGTGTTTCCATTGTGCTCACCGGAACTACAAACGGAACTGCGACGGATACAGACGGGACTTACAGCCTGAACATTCCGGACGGGACTTATAAAATGAATGTCAGC
>DASYHR010000032.1:0-1571 GCA_035998385.1 Dyadobacter sp.
GATATCTACGAAAGGTCAAAGTATATAAACAGAATTACATCGTACGAAATTTACAGCATTTGGATACCAAAGGATCCAGCAATTACGGTACTATAACCGGAAAATATTCTACCTGAATCGGCATTTGCAGCGAGCTGAACAAGGTGTAGATTTGATTTTACAACGGTGTAATATCCGGCTAAGTAACTATTTTTCAGACATCGGAGGCAAGTCAATGCGAAAAGTGATCAAGGCTCTCTCAGCGGGCAATCATGATCCGGATCAATTGGTCAAACTGGTGCATAGCCGGATTACCAATAAGCATGGAATAGACTGCATTAATGATTCGCTTACAGACATCCTATCGGCAGCAAATGGATCTGTTACAGACAATAACGGGTATCAAGGAGCAAAGCGCCGCCAGTATAATAGCAGAGATAGGTGTGGACATGAAAGCTTTTCAGGCAGCATCATCGCTGGTTGGATGGGCCGGGCTTAGACCGCGTAACGACGAAAGTGCGGGTAAGATCAAAGGCAGAAAGACGCTGCATGGCGACAAATATCTCAGGGTGATGCTTGTGCAATGTGCCTGGGGAGCCGGTGGTACCAACTCCAGTAGGTTTTGTATAAGATACAATACACTCAAGAAGCGGATGAACCATCGCTTCGGCGATCCGAAATAAAGCTCTTGTTGCCAATGCCAGAAAAATACTGGTATTCATATGGCATATCCTGGAAAAGAAACAACCTTATGTAGCAAGTGCCGCATAAGGAAGTAAAACCTGTACGGCTATATCGCCCTTATATTTGCGGTGGGTAAACTGAGATATTCAAACTGGCATATAGGGTCGTACTGGCAAGAAATTGCGTTTGAGCTATAAGCTCGCAGAGGAAATTATTTTTAAACTCCGTTTCTGAAACAGGAGGTGGATAGATTTTACCAAGACATTTATAGAGGAAATATAGTAATTGATTCAGATCAGAGCCATCTGTTGAAGCTGATATAGTATCGGTTTACCCAGGTGTTAAAAAGTCATCATACCACCGGCGTTTATAGATGTGGGTCATTTGTGATTATACAGGATTGCAAATGACTCATTCATTTTGAGATATCGCCGGATTAGGGTAAATTATAGCCTGTTATTAAACTTTTTCCCTTCCTGAACGGGTTATTTCAATAAACAATAATCACCATGGCGAAATTTTCAATTACGATTAACGGGCAGAGCCACGAAGTGGAGGCTTTGGAGGATATGCCTTTATTATGGGTCTTACGCGACATTGTCGGTCTGAAAGGAACCAAGTTCGGATGTGGTAAAGCATTATGCGGCGCCTGCACCGTTCATCTGGACGACGCAGCAATACGCTCATGCAGCTTTCCAATTTCTTCCGTGGGCTCAGCAAAAATTACAACGATAGAAGGTCTTTCACAAAACGGAGACCACCCTTTGCAAAAAGCATGGCAGGAGCACATCGTCCCGCAGTGTGGATATTGCCAAACCGGACAGATTATGAATGCAGCCGCTCTGTTGAAAGCCAATCCTAAACCTACTGATGAGGCTATTGAGCAGGCGATGGAGGGAAATCTATGT
>DASYHR010000264.1:0-4566 GCA_035998385.1 Dyadobacter sp.
ACCACAGATTCATACTGCTATGTAAAGTGTCTGCTCCCTCTCTTCGCCAGGTAGCGCTTTTCTGGCTGATAAACCCAGCTTCAAGATTAAGTATCTTCCTTTTTCCCAGATACGTCCCGGTCATATAGCCGGGAGTTGTATTATCTTCCGTATCAAAGAAATTGTATATCAAAAGTCCGTCAATCTGTTTCTTATGTTTCTTCTGAGCGAAAACAGAATTGACGCCCAACGACGCCGGAGTACCACCGCTGGTTTCAATAGGGAAAGGATCAGCGACACCTAATCTGTAGTTAAATTTACCAATTTGCCCGCGGCTGTACACCGCCAGTTTCCGGGAGAATATATCTGTTTGATCCACAGTAGCTTGTGCGAAAACGGGCACATCCATGGTCATGATCGTCCCGATACTGGGCTGAGAAAATCGAGAAAGACCATTTACGATAGTCAATCCACCACCAAACCGGACAAAGGAAGTTCCCTTGCGGTAAACTTCATATTCACCCAAAGCATCATGAAAAAACGCAGCGACCTTCCTGTTACTTGCATTTCCGGTAGTATTGTATGCAGGAAAGGCGCTGATTTTATTGAAATTATTCATCCCAAACTGCGTGTAGAAGAAAATTCTGTCCGTAAGCTGCCCGAAGAGTTGCATACGCGTTCTTCTCAGTCCTATATCAAACGTCTGATTTTGAGGGTCGCTCAACACTGTCGTACCAGGATTATTATCGTTGAGCCTCAGCCAGGTCTGATTTGTAAAAGTCACTTTTACATAATGTGAGCCGGAATTATTAAGATTGTAACGAATATCGTTTCTTGTGTTATCATCTGACGGTTGGGACTGCGCCAGAGCCACCGAAGAGGTGAGTACCAGTAATGCAAATACTTTAAACATAATCTAACTAAATTAAAAAATTCAAACGAGTGAAGAGTACATGATTGCTTTGACAGCCAATGAAACAAAATTAAATATCAGTCAGATGAACTCCTCAGCTTCCGGTCATCAAAAATTAAAACACAGACGGTTCTTCCCAACGAAGCCTGTATATAGGTTGATCATACTGCTGTTGTCCACATTTTTTTCTGTCAGCAAAGCACAGGAAACACCGCCATTAGTGAATTTCCCAACATCTGCCTACAAGGCACATCAGCAGAATTGGGATATCGACCAGGGGAAAAATAATATCATGTATGCCGCCAACTCCGACGGCCTTTTACAATATGACGGAGCCACATGGAAATTATTTCCCTTTCCCGATCGCCAGATCGTACGAACCACCCTCTGCGACGAAATGGAAGAACACATTGTGACAGGTAAAGCAGGCGCGGCAAAAACAAAAAAGGTAACAAGAATTTACGTTGGAGGCTATTCCGAATTTGGGTACTGGCAGGAAGACCATACAGGCTCATTGATATATCATTCGCTAAGCAAGTCGGCCGGCTTTGCCAGTTTGAAAACCGAAGAAATCTGGCATATCCTCAAAACGCCGCAATATGTCTACTTTCAATCTTTCTCTAAAATTTATCGGTTTGATGGCAAAATACTAACTGAGATCAACTCTCCCGGAAATTTTATGTTTATGCGGTATGTCAACCAGAGACTGCTGGTACAGGTGATCGGAAGAGGATTATATGAATTAAAGGCCAACAGATGGTTGCCTGTGGCAGGCACAGAATCGTTGTCAGGCGCAGTTGTATCCTCCATCCTTCCTATGAGCGGAAGTAAAATTCTGATCACTACAACCAAACATGGACTTTTCACCTACGAAGGTCAAACCCTGCGCCCATGGATGATACCTGTGTCGGCGGAACTGAAGAAAAACATTGTGAATAAAGCCATTCTGATTGGCAGCGACAGTAGTTATGCCTTGGGAACAATTCAAAAAGGTATCTATATTATTTCAAAAAGCGGAGAGCTGAAGTACCATTTCAGTAAAGAAAACGGACTTCAAAATAACACAATACTTGCGCTCACAATAGACAACCGGGATCATCTTTGGGCGGCAATGGACCAGGGCATTGACTTGATCAGTATATCCTCACCCGTTATTTCATTTCAAACCAACGACAATCCGCTGGGATCCACGTATGCAGCAGCCATCTGGAACGGAAACCTGTATGTTGGTTCTAATAATGGCGTTTTCATGAAAAAGTGGGGATCGGCAGAGCCTTTCCGTTCTATACCAGGCCTTGGCGGGCAAACCTGGTTCCTTAAAGTATTTGATAACCAGCTGATATGCGGGCATAACGATGCCACCTACCGGATCGAAGCGGATGGAATTCATAAACTCTCCAGCGTCACCGGAGGATGGACCATTCTGCCAGTGCGGTACCGGCAGGATACATTTCTCCTGCAAGGTTCCTATGCCGGGCTCTACATTTACAAAAAAGATAAAAATAACCTGTGGACTTACGCTCATCAGGTAAAAGGCAGCCCTCCGCTACCGATCCGCCATATTGTTCAGGATCGGGACGGCTCGTTTTGGTTCGCAAACGCGTACAAAGGATTATATCATGCGAAACTTAATGAGTCACTGGATTCAATGCTCAGTTGGAAAGAATTCCATGCACCGTCAGAAATTCCCAGCGAGTTTTCAGTGGAATTATATAAAAAGGACGGAAGGGTGCAGGTTCGTTCGGGGGGGAAGTATTTCCAGCCGGACCGGAATAACAAATTATTACCACTAAAAACACATGAGAGTAATCCGGATGAGACATTTAAAATAAGAGAAGGTATTGATGGTGAATGGTTTAGAGTTTTTTCCAACAGAGTCGAGTTTTTTCCGAAGGACGGCAAAAGCCAGAATCTGGAGCTTATGCTTGTGCGAAATAGTGAGACGATCATCCCCCTTTCTTTTTCCACCTATTTTTTCTGTCTTGAAAACGGCTACGCATTGTTTGACAGGCTTAGCCGTACAAGCCGACCTCGCGAAACGATTGCCCCGGAAGTGAGGCGGGTTACCAACCTGCGAAATCCGGATGAAGCCTTTGGTATAGACAACGGCATTACACTAACAGCCGATACCCGATCCATCCGGATCGCTTATGCCCTACCTGCTTTTGGACAAAATCTCCAATTCAAATACAGGCTAAATGGATTTTCGGATCAGTGGTCGGAATGGACGGATCAGACAAGTGTGGATTTCACCAATCTGGAATCAGGTAACTACGTGTTTGAAATCAGAAGTAATCTCAATGACAAAGTTGGTCGGTATGAATTTGCGGTGGCTCCCTATTGGCGGGAAACCTTGCTTGCAAAAATACTCTTCTGGACCATTCTTGCGATCATCCTTGTTGCACTGCTTCTTTTTCAGGAACGTCGTTTGGAAAAACACAGGCAAAAACTGCTGCTTGAACAGGAAGAAAAGCTACGTCAGCAACGCCTGAGCAGCGAGCGCAAGATCATGGAAATTCAAAATGAGAATTTACAAAGTGAGATAAAAAACAAAAGTCAGCAGATCAGTAATGTGGCGATTAACGTGGTACGTAAAAATGAGATCCTGGAAGAGATACGTGATGAGCTGAAACAGGTCAAACAGGATATGGGTGTACAGTTTCCGAATATACACTATCAAAAGCTGCTCAATAGTATTGAAAGAAACGTAGCAGGTAAGGAGGACTGGCAGTTATTTGAAGATAATTTTGAGGAAATACACGAGCAATTCTTTAAACGATTACGTACCATCTGCCCGGCTATCTCTCCATCCGAACTCCGGTTGGCAGCATGCCTTCGCATGAATTTATCCACTAAAGAAATGGCACCCGCCCTGGGAATTTCTATCCGCGGAGTTGAGATTAAACGCTATCGCTTGCGTAAAAAACTGGATTTGGGGCTGGATGCTAACCTGGTTCAGTACATGATGGATATTTGAAGCATTTGCACTTATCTCAGTAAAAATAATTTAGATACTATTAAACCTTGCATTATTCTCATTGATGTAGTGATGATGTAGTGCTTTTTTTGACGGTCTGCTATCCTCACAGCTACATTTGGTGACAATTCAATTAATTCTTTTAATAATCATATCACCAAATTATCACCAATGAAAACTGTTTTACGACTACTGTGCGTGCTGGTTTTCTTGCTGGGAAGCATATCTTCCTTTGCTCAGGAAATAGGTATTACAGGAAAAGTTACGGCGGCGGACGGTTCCGCCCTGCCCGGTGCAAGCGTATTAATAAAAGGAACCACAAATGGAGTTCCTACTGATGCGGACGGAGGATTTCGGATCAACGTACCTTCTCAATCTACCATTCTCGTATTTTCTATGATTGGTATGACTGCTCAGGAAATAACAGTTGGTACCAGAACGAACATCGACTTAGTGCTTCAGGAAGATGCGCGGGCCTTGAATGAGGTTGTTGTGGTGGGATATGGTAGCCAACGTAAATTGGATGTGACCGGCTCAGTCGTACAGATAAAAGGCGAAGAGATCTCGAAACAACCATCAATGAATGCGGTCAGCGGTCTGCAGGGAAAAGTTGCCGGTGTACAAATCAATAACTCAGGAAAGCCGGGTGAGGCACCACAAATCAGGATTCGTGGCGTAGGTACTGCTTATGGAAGCA